>NZ_DBNHFX010000194.1:0-34025 GCF_057137845.1 Sandaracinobacteroides sp.
AGCCTTCGGAGGGCAACGCTCTATCCAGCTGAGCTACGGGTGCGGGCCGGGCTGCGCTAGTGCGGCGCGCGGCGCCGAAAGTCAAGCAGGGCTTACCCTGAACTCCATGCCGGCACGCAGGGCTGGCAGCATTCCCAGCATTGCCGCGCGTTCGATCGCAATACAGCCTTCCGTCGGTCGGGCGTCGTTGCGTATCAGGTGCCAGAACACCGCGCTGCCAAAGCCCGGCACCACCGGATTGCTGTTATGGTTCAGCACCACGATCACATCATACACGCCGTCGTCACGCCACAGCCGTTCGGCGCTGAACCCGTGCGGATGCAGGACGGAGCGGTTGTATTGCGGATCGGCCGGATCGTCCGACCAGCCGTCGTCGGGCCGAAGCCAGCGCCACGGCAGCGCCGTGATCGGCGCCGATATCCTGTCGGGCCGCAGCAGTGCGCCCACCAGCCGGTAATTGCCGGTCGGCGTTGCGCCATCGCCTTCGCGCTTGGCGGCTTCCGGCACCGCGCCGCCACGGCCGATGGTGCAGGGAAACCTGCGCTGCCCGAACGTCAGTGCGCGCGCGTCGGTATCGACGACGATCAAAGCAGATGGCCCTGCCGGTCGCGCTTGGTTGCCAGATAATGGCGGTTGTGCGGGTTTTCGCCGAAACTGTGGGCCACCAGTTCAACCACTTCGATGCCCTGTTCGGCCAGCGCCTGCGCCTTCGCCGGATTGTTCGACAACAGCCGCACCCGCGCGACGCCCAGCGCCTTCAGCATCGCCGAGGCCAGATCGAAGTCGCGTTCGTCCTCTCCGAAGCCGAGGCGCAGGTTTGCATCGACCGTATCGAACCCCTGATCCTGCAACTGATAGGCGCGCAGCTTGTTCAGCAGACCGATGCCCCGCCCTTCCTGTTGCAGATACAAAAGAATGCCGCCTTCGGCCGCAATCCGGTGTGCTGCCGCGCGCATCTGCGGGCCGCAATCGCACTTCAGGCTTCCCAGCACATCGCCGGTAAGGCACGCGCTGTGCAGGCGGACGAGGGGCGTGTCGCCACCAGTGCCGATCAGCAGCGCCAGATGTTCCGGCCCACCGTCGCCGGGGCGGAACGCCACTACCTGCGTATCTGGTGCACCATCGAGCGGCAGGCGCGCCCGGCTGACTATCGCAAGGCGTGGCGCACGCCGCCAGGCAAGGATCGCCGACGCATCGGCCACCGCCAGATCGGCGCCCGCTCCTTCTGCCGGCACCGCGAACAGCGCCGGCAGGATGGCCGCACGCTTCGCCAGCGCCAGTGCGGCTTCGGCGGCCTTCCGCCGGGTGCCGGGATCGCGGGTCGGGAATGGGCCTTTCATCGGCGCAGCAAGATCATCGACCGGATCGGCGGTGGCGATGCTTGCCACCAGATCGTGCCACGGCATCCGGTGGATCACCACCACACCCGCCCCGGCTGCTGCACGCTGGTTCATGATATGCAGCGTCGATGCGCGTTCAGGCGTCAACAGCAGGTCGGCGCGTGCTGTGACCTCCAGCCGGTCCAGCGTGGTAACCGTTGCAAGTTCGGCGGCCAGCACATCGATCGCCACCGCGCCGTCGCAGATGCGGACGATCTCTCCCCGGCGGAGGTCGTCGACTGCGCGCGCCAGCGCCAGATCGGATGCAGGGTCGCTCATAGGTCGAATTCAGTGACCAGCGGCACATGGTCGGACGGGCGATCCCACCCGCGCGCATCCGCCAGCGTAACCAGCGAACGGGCGCTTTCAGCAATCTGCGGCGACGCCCAGACATGATCCAGCCGCCGCCCGCGGTTCGACGCCGCCCAGTCCCGCGCGCGATAGCTCCACCAGGTGAACAGTCGTTCGGGAACCGGCACGAACCGGCGGCCCAGATCGACCCAGCCGTGGCTGTCCCGAAGCTTCGACAGCGCCTCCACCTCGATCGGGGTGTGGCTGACGACATCCAGCAGCGCCTTGTGATCCCAGACATCTTCCGGGTGCGGCGCGATGTTGAAATCCCCCAGCAGGATCGCCGGTTCACGAAGTGCGGCCGACCAATCCGTCATGCGGCCCAGAAAATCGAGCTTCTGACCGAACTTGGGGTTCACGGTGCGCAGCGGAATATCGCCACCGGCAGGCACATAGACATTGTGCAGCGCCACCCCCCCCGGCAGACGCACGGCGATGTGGCGCGCTTCGCCGTTCGCCTGCCAGTCATACCGGCCAATCGGCTCAAGCGGGATGCGCGACAGGATGGCGACGCCGTGGTGCATGCGCTGTCCACCCAGATAATGGTGGCGATAACCCAGCCGTGCGAACATGTCCGTCGGGAAACTGTTGTTATCGCACTTGGTTTCCTGCAGGCACAATATGTCGATCGGCGTTGCACCGAGGAGCTGCTCGACAAGATGTTGGCGGGCACGGACGCTGTTGATGTTCCAGCTTGCAATGCGGATCGACATTTCGCCCGGATAGGGCGGAAGCCGCCGGACGTCACGCCGCAAATTTATCGAATGTGCGGGAACCTGCCGAAATGCGCCCGACAGTCGGGACAAAGGTCCGCCGCATGGCCACATACCTGACGCTGGAACGGCCTCGCCAGGGGCTGGATACAGTTGGCCCCCGCCCCGGGGGCATGGAACGGGGGCCGGATGTGCGTTCGTCACGCAGTCGGTGCGCTATCCAGACGGGCAACAGGGGGCAAATCCCGGCCGGCTGCATCACCAACATTCAAACTTTAGCAAGACATTCCTTGCCCCAGCCTGAACGTGTTTACAATCTGCCCGGGCGTGCACTTTGTCAATCGGTTTTGCCCGGATCGCAGGCCGTTTCCACCATTCCGGACAGTTTTACTGCAAGAACTGGCGTTCAGCCCGCCCTTCCCGGCGGTTTTGCAAGGATTTTACGCGGATCACGGAAGCGGAACAACGAATCATCAACCGGAACATTGAACCGGCCGTTATCCAGTTCGACGACCGTCAGGTTGTTCTGCGCGTCGGTCACCCGCCAGCCCGCAAGCGCCAGCCCTCCCGGCGCCGACGCGTCGGGCTTCATGAAAAACAGGATACGGCCAAATTCTGGGCGCTTCGGGTCTTCGGCCATCACCGCAACCCGCCCCGGCACGGGAGACTGATCGGCAGGCAGCACACGGGCGATACGCGAGAGATCGAGCTTCGGATCCAGCAACACACCAAGCGGCGTCGAGCGGATCGGCCACTGCGACACCTGCGCCACCTTGTAATCGACGAAACTCAGGCGCGAGCCGTCGGCGACCACCAGAAACGGCGCCGACGCGCCGTAATCGAAGCGCACCCGCCCCGGCCGCTTCAACGACATGGTTCCCGTGGTGACGCGGCCGTCTGCCGCCGTCTGCCGGAAATCGGCGGTCATGGTGCCGGTAGCGGAAAGCGCCCGCTCGACATCGCCTAGGCTGAAGGACGCCGCCCGTGCCGGGGCCGGGGCGATCAGGGCAAACCCCAGCATTGCAGCAGTTACATGCGCGATATTCATGCGGCGCCCAATGCAGAGCGCCCCTTGAACGAGGCTTGAATGTCGGCAACCGCACCATCCAGGTCGGTGAAACGGTCGATCAGCCGGGTTGCGCCCAATGTCTCGACGGGTTCGGTCGAGTAGCCGAAGCTGACCAGCACCAGCGGCACATCGGCGGCAAGCGCCGTGTCTGCATCGGTTTTGGAATCGCCGACGAAAATCGGCCGTGCGCCGCCGGCTTCGCGCAGTGTCTCGAACAGGTGGCGCGGGTCGGGCTTGCGCCACGGGCGCGAATCGCCGCCCAGCAGCGCACCGAACCGCTGTTCCCAGCCAAGGCTGCCAAGCAACTGCCGTGCAAGGCCCTCCGGTTTGTTGGTGCAGACCGCCAGTCGCAACCCCTGTCGCTCCAGCGCATCGAGCGTTTCCTCGACGCCATCGAACGGCCGGCTGTGAACTGCGATGTTGCCGGCATAATGATCGAGAAAGACCGTAAGACCGCGTTCCAGCAACTCCTCGTCCTCGCCTCCGGTCGCGGCAAGACCGCGCTGCAACAGCACGCGCGCCCCGCGCCCGACCATGTGCCGGACCGTCGCCGGGTCGATCGCAGAGCGCCCCAGCAGCACGAGCGCATGGTTCAGGCTCGCCGTCAGGTCGGCGGCGGTATCGACGAGTGTGCCGTCGAGGTCGAAAATGATGGTGTCGAAATGCATGCGCCAGCCGATAGCCGGACGGCCGCGCCGACGCAAAGTCCGCTGCTACGGCTTTTCAGGGTGCGGGCGCTGTGGCAGTGCGGGGCGCATGAATCAACGCATTGCAGCCCCCGTTGCCGCGGTCATACTTGCCGCCGGCAAGGGCACCCGAATGAAGTCCGCCCTGCACAAGGTGCTCCATCCAGTGGGCGGCCGGCCGATGCTGCAACATCTGATGGCGTCGCTCGGGGCGGTTTGTCCGGCACGCACGCTGGTCGTTGTCGGCGATCGCGCCGAACAGATCGAGGCGGCGCTGGCCGGAACGGGCGCCGAACTGGTGGTGCAGCAGCCGCAACTGGGCACCGGCCATGCGGTGTTGCAGGCCTGTCAGCAGATCGGCGCGTTCGATGGCGTGGTGCTGATCCTGTTCGGCGACGTGCCGCTGATGTCGGCTGCAACCATGCGCAGGCTGCTGGCGGCGGTCGACGGCGAAAACGGCGCCGACATTGCCGTCCTCGGCTTCCGGCCTGAAGAACCGGGCGCCTATGGTCGCATCCTCGCCTCGGCCGACGGCAGCATAGACCGGATGGTCGAAGCGCGCGATGCAACGCCCGACGAACTGGGTGTCACGCTCTGCAACAGCGGCCTGATGGCGGTTAGGGGGGCACCGCTTGCGCGCTGGCTGGCGGCACTGAAGAACGACAATGCGGCTGGTGAATATTATCTGCCCGACATCGTGATGCTGGCCCGCGCCGAAGGCCATCGCGCCATCGTGCTGGAGGGGGACTCAGCCGAAGTAACCGGCGTGAACAGCCGGGCGGAACTCGCCCATGCGGAATCGCTGTTCCAGCAGGCGATGCGCCAGCAGATGATGGCCGCCGGGGTCAGCCTTGTGGCGCCGGAAACGGTGTTCTTCTGCCACGATACGCAGATCGGGCCGGATACGCTTGTTGAACCGAACGTCGTGTTCGGCCCCGGTGTGGTGGTGGAAGGCGGCGCGACGATCCGCGCCTTTTCCCACCTCGAAGGGGCGCGCGTGGCGGCAGGCTGCGAAGTCGGTCCCTATGCCCGGCTGCGGCCCGGCGCGGTGCTGGAACAGGGCGCCAAGATCGGCAATTTCGTCGAGGTGAAAAACAGCCGCCTGATGGCGGGCGCCAAGGCAAACCACCTTGCCTATCTGGGCGACGCCCAAGTGGGCGCGAAGGCGAACATCGGCGCAGGCACCATCACCTGCAACTACGACGGCTTTCGCAAATCGAAGACCACCGTTGGCGACGGCGCGTTCATCGGCTCCAACTCGTCGCTCGTCGCTCCGGTCAACATCGGCGCCGGTGCGATCGTCGGCGCAGGCAGCACGATCACGGCGGATGTTCCGGCCGACGCGCTTGCGCTGGTCAGGGCGGAAACACAGGAAAAGCAAGGCTGGGCCGCCCGCTTCCGGGCAGGCATGCAGGCCAGAAAGGACAAGCAGTAAATGTGCGGCATCGTCGGCATACTGGGGCGGGAAGATGTGGCGGAAAGCCTGCTCGACGGGCTGAGGCGGCTGGAATACCGGGGCTATGATTCCGCCGGCATCTGCACGCTGCCCGATGGACAGTTCCAGCGCCGTCGCGCCGAGGGCAAGCTGAAGAACCTTGCCGCCCGCCTGTCGGCAGACCCGCTGCCCGGTGCATCCGGCATCGCCCACACCCGCTGGGCAACCCACGGCGCCCCGACCGAAGACAACGCCCACCCGCACATCGTCGGCGATGTGGCGGTGGTGCACAACGGCATCATCGAGAACTTCAAGCCGCTGCGCGACGAGCTTCTGGCCGAAGGTCGCACCTTCCTTTCGCAGACCGACACCGAAGTCGTCGGCCACCTCGTCGCGCGCGAACTGGAAGCTGGCAAAACCCCGGTCGAGGCCGTTGCCACCGTTTTGCCACGGCTGCAGGGCGCGTTCGCCCTTGCGCTATTGTTCCGCAACCAACCCGACCTGCTGATCGGCGCACGCCTTGGCGCACCGCTTACCGTCGGCTTCGGCGAGGGGGAAAATTACCTCGGATCCGATGCGCTGGCGCTTGCGGGGCTGACGCAGCGGATCGCCTATCTGGAAGAAGGCGACTGGGTGGTGGTGCGGCGCAACGGCGTCGAGATCTTCGACCACGAAAACCGGCCGGTGAAACGCGCCGTCGTCACGTCGGGCGTATCGGCTGCCGCCAACGAAAAGGGCAACTACCGCCACTTCATGCAGAAGGAAATCCACGAGCAGCCGCTGGTGGTGGCGCAGACCCTGCAATCCTATCTGAAGCCACTGGCAGGCGAAATGGCGCTGCCTGTCCCTGACTTCGATTTCTCCGACGTGAAGCGCGTGCAGATCGTTGCCTGCGGCACCAGCTATTATGCCGGGATGGTGGCCAGCTACTGGCTCGAGAAATTCGCGCGGATTCCCGTCAGCATCGATTTCGCATCCGAGTTCCGCTACCGCGAGCCCGTGCTTGAACCGGGGGGGTTGGCGCTGTTCATCAGCCAGTCCGGCGAAACCGCCGACACGCTGGCGGCCCTCAGGCACGCCCGGCGCGAGGGCCAGAAGATCGCCGTCGTCGTCAATGTTCCAACCAGCAGCATGGCCCGCGAAGCCGACTTGCTGCTGCCGACGCACGCAGGCCCGGAAATCGGCGTCGCCTCGACCAAGGCGTTCACCTGTCAGTTGGCGGTGCTTGCCGCCCTTGCCGGGCATCTGGCCCGCGTGCGCGGCCGGCTGACCGCCGCCGAAGAACGCGCAATCGTCGACCAGCTCGTCGAGGCACCCGCGGCGATGAACGCGGCCCTCGATCTCGATGAAGCGGTGCAGGCGCTTGCCCCGCATGTCGCCAAAGCGCGCGACGTGCTGTATCTGGGCCGCGGGCCGGATTTTCCGATGGCGCTGGAAGGCGCCTTGAAGCTGAAGGAAATCAGCTACATCCACGCCGAGGGATACGCCGCCGGCGAAATGAAGCACGGCCCGATCGCGCTGATCGACGAATCGGTGCCGGTGATCGTGCTGGCGCCAAGCGGGCCATGGTTCGAAAAGACCGCCTCGAACATGCAGGAAGTGCGCGCCCGTGGCGGCAAGGTGATCCTGATTTCCGACAAGGCCGGAATCGAGGAAGCGGGCGAGGGCGCGATCGCGACGCTTGAAATGCCAAGCGTCCACCCGCTCATCACGCCGCTCGTCTATGCGATTCCGGTGCAGTTGCTGGCCTATCATGTGGCCGTCCTGAAAGGGACCGACGTGGACCAGCCGCGCAATCTTGCAAAATCGGTTACGGTGGAATGATTTCCTTCGACGATTTCCTGAAGGTCGAGCTGCGCGTGGGCCGCATCGTCAGCGCCGAACCATTCCCCGAAGCCCGCAAGCCCGCCTACCGGCTGCGGGTGGATTTCGGAGCCGAAATCGGCCTGCGCACATCCAGCGCGCAAATCACCGGCCTCTACGTTTGCGATGAACTGGTGGGGAAGCTGGTGGTCGGGGTGGTGAATTTTCCTCCTAAACAGATCGGCCCCATGCGTTCCGAGTGCCTGATCACCGGGTTCCACAACGCCGATGGCCATGTCGCCCTGTGCGTTCCGGATCAGGATGTGCCATTGGGAACGAGACTGCTTTGACGGAGGAAGGCAATGGCCTTCGATTTTGATTATTTCGTCATCGGCGCCGGGTCTGGCGGCGTGCGCTCGGCCCGGATCGCCGCGTCGCACGGCGCGCGCGTCGCCATCGCCGAAGAATATCGCGTGGGCGGCACCTGCGTCATTCGCGGCTGCGTGCCGAAAAAGATGCTGGCGATCGGCGCCGCGTTCGCCGCCGACCTTTCCCACGCCCGGCAGTTCGGCTGGGCCATAGAATCCGCACGGTTCGACTGGCCAACTCTGCGCGACAATGTCCTTGCCGACGTCGACCGGCTGAACCGCGCCTACCAGACCACCCTCGACAGCAACGACGTTAAAACGATCGCCAGCCGCGCGACCCTTGCCGGAGCAAACAGGGTAATGGTCGACGGCCGCGAACTGACGGCGCGCCATGTGCTGGTCGCAAGCGGCGCCCGCCCGCATGTGCCCGACATTCCGGGCGCAGAGCTCGGCATCACCTCGAACGAGTTTTTCCACCTCGACGCCCTGCCCCGCCGGGCAGCGATTTGCGGCGGCGGCTTCATCGCCAACGAGCTTGCGGGCATCCTGCATGAACTGGGGGTCGAGGTAACGATCGTCCTCAGGTCCGAGGTGCTGCTGCGCGGCTGGGACCGCGATCTGGCCAAACGCCTGCAGGCAGCTTCCGAAGCGAAGGGCATCCGATTCCGCCTGAACGCCCCCCCCGAACGGCTGGAGCGCAGGGCAGACGGCAGCCTTTCGCTTACATGCAGCAACGGTGGCACGATCGAAACCGATCTGCTGATCTGGGCGACAGGGCGGGTTCCCAACAGCGGCGACCTCGGGCTGGAGGCGCTGGGCGTGGCGCTGGGCCCGAACGGTGCGATCGCCGTCGACGACGACAGCGCCACCAGCCTGCCCTGGCTGCACGCAGTCGGCGACGTGACCGACCGCCTGCAACTGACCCCGGTTGCAATCCGCGAAGGCCATGCCCTTGCCGACCGCCTGTTCGGCACCCGCCACTGGACGGTCGACCACCGCGACGTGCCGCAGGCGGTGTTCAGCAATCCGCCGCTGGCGGCCGTCGGTCTGACCGAGGATGAAGCCCGCGCGCGCGCCGGTGGCGATGTTCGCGTCTTCACCGCCGATTTCCGGCCGATGAAGCATACGCTGACAGGCACATCCGAACGCTGCTTCTACAAGCTGGTCGTCGACGCGCAGACGGATCGGTTGCTGGGCGCCCACATGCTTGGCCCCGATTCACCCGAAATCCTGCAGGCGCTGGCGATCGCGGTGAAAGCCGGGCTGACGAAGGCGCAGCTTGACCAGACGGTCGCGCTGCATCCATCCATGGCGGAAGAACTGGTTCTTATGCGATAAGGGGGCTTGGCTGTCTTCAGCGGGAGGAAGGCATGGCCGGATTCGGTGCGACGGTACGTAATGCGGCTATGAAGGGCGTCATGGCTTTGGCGGCGTTCAATCGCGGCCGGATGCAGCCACGCCAGAACCCCTATCTCGAAGGGGTGCACCTGCCTCTCGGTTGCGAACATCATGTCGTGGGCCTGAAGGTCGAGGGGGCGATCCCGGCCGGGCTTGACGGCGTCTATGCGCGCAACGGGCCGAACCCGCTCGTCGCCGAACATGACGCCAGCTACCACTGGTTTCTGGGTGATGCGATGCTGCACGGTGTGCGCTTGTGCCAGGGGCGCGCGCTCTGGTACCGGAACCGCTGGGTGCGTTCGACAAGGGTCAGCGAAGCGCTGGGCGAGCCGCCGGCGCCAGGCGCGAGGCATCCGCGCACCGACACCGCGAACACCAATGTCGTCTGCATCGGCGGCCGTTCGTTCGCCATCGTCGAGGCCGGGGGCAAGCCGGTCGAACTGGGGCCGGAACTGGAAACCATCGCCCACAACCCGTTCGACGGCACCCTGCACGGTCCCTATTCCGCCCACCCCCACCGCGACCCCGCAACAGGCAATTATCACGCGGTGTGCTACGAAGCCGGGCCGGATGGGCCGGTGTTCCATGTGGTGGTCGCAGCCGACGGGCGGGTGATCCGCGAAGAACAGCTTCCGGTGCCCGGCGGCCCGATGGTCCACGACTGCGCCATCACCCAGCACAATCTTCTGGTGTTTGATCTGCCCGTCCTGTTTTCGAAGGAAATGGCGATCCGCGGCTATCGCTTTCCCTACGCCTGGGAACCGCGGCATCAGGCGCGCGTCGGCGTGCTGGGACTGGACGCGCCGGGAAGCAGCGTCCGCTGGGCGGCAGTCGAACCCTGCTATGTGTACCACCCATGCAACGCCTACGAGGCAGGCGACGGCACGATCATCGTCGATGTGATCGCCCACAACCGCATGTTCGAATCCGGCGCGATGGGGCCGGACAGCCCGGATACCCGCTTTGAACGCTGGACGGTCGATCCCGGCAAAGGCACCGTCGACCGGAGGGTGATCGACGCCTCTCCGCAGGAATTTCCCCGCTTCGACGAGCGGCTGACCGGCCGCCCCTACCGCCATGCATGGACTGCGGCCGTCGATGTCGGCGACAATCTGGTCACCGGCCGCGCATCGGCGATCTATGCCCATGATCTGGCGACCGGCGCCCGCGAAGTGCATGATTTCGGGCCGGGCTGGTCTCCCGGAGAGTTTGTGCACATCCCCTATGGCCCGGCCGAACTCGACGGCTGGCTGATCGGTCTGGTCAGCAATCACGCGGCGAACGAAAGCGCGCTGATCATTCTGGATGCGCGCAATTTCACCGGGCCGGAAGTCGCGCGGGTCACCATCCCGACCCGCATTCCACCGGGGTTCCACGGCAACTGGCTGCCGGCATGACTTGCACTTAGGGGCATAGCTTGTCATGAGCGATGCCCCATGAGCAGGAACTGGACACCGAACAGCTGGCGCAATGCCGAAGCACGGCAGATGCCGCACTGGCCCGACGCGGCGAAAGCCGCTGCCGTCGAAACGGAAATGCGCAGCTACCCGCCGCTGGTATTCGCCGGCGAAACCCGCATTCTTTCCGAACGGCTGGCCGATGTCGCCGCCGGGCGCGCCTTTCTGTTGCAGGGCGGCGACTGCGCCGAAAGCTTCGCCGAATTCCACCCGGACAATATCCGCGACACCTTCCGCGTGCTGTTGCAGATGGCCGTCACGCTGACGTTCGCCAGCCACATGCCGGTCGTGAAGGTCGGCCGGATGGCGGGGCAGTTCGCCAAGCCGCGCTCCTCGGACGTCGAGGAACTGGGCGGCGTGACGCTGCCGTCGTATCGCGGAGATATCGTCAACGATATCGCCTTCGAAGAAACCGCACGCGTGCCCGATCCGGAACGACAGAAGCGCGCCTATATGCAGGCTGCGGCCACACTGAACCTGCTGCGCGCCTTCGCAACCGGCGGCTATGCCAATCTGCATCAGGTTCACAAGTGGAACCTCGATTTCGTGGCGCGGTCGCCATGGGCCGAACGCTATTCCGAAGTCGCCAGCCGCATCGGAGAGGCGCTGTCGTTCATGGAAGCCTGCGGCATTTCCCCGGAAACGGTGCCGCAACTGAAGGGCACCGAATTCTACACCAGCCACGAAGCGCTGTTGCTGGGCTACGAAGAAGCCATGACCCGGCAGGACAGCCTGACCGGGCAGTGGGTCGACACCTCGGCCCATATGCTGTGGATCGGCGACCGCACCCGCTTCGAAGGCTCGGCCCACCTCGAGTTTCTGCGCGGTGTCATCAACCCGCTGGGTCTGAAATGCGGCCCCAGCATCAAGCCCGACGAGCTTCTGCGCCTGCTCGACACGCTGAACCCCTCGAACAGCGCCGGGCGGATCACGCTGATCAGCCGCTTCGGCGCCGACAAGGCCGAAGCGCACCTGCCCGCACTGGTGCGCGCCATCCGGCGTGAGGGCCGGCAGGTGATCTGGTCGTGCGATCCGATGCACGGCAACACCGTGAAAGCCTCGTCCGGCTACAAGACCCGGCCATTCGAACGGGTGCTGGCCGAAGTGCGGCAGGTGTCGGCGATCCATCGCGCCGAAGGCAGCTACATGGGTGGCATCCACATCGAGATGACGGGCCGCAACGTCACCGAATGCACGGGCGGCGCAGTCGCCGTGACCGACGAGGGGCTGGCCGACCGCTATCACACCCATTGCGACCCGCGGCTGAACGCCGGGCAGTCGCTGGAGCTGGCTTTCCTGCTGGCCGAAGAACTGGCCGCACACCGGCGGAGCCTGTCCGCCGCAGCCTGAGGTCTGCTTGGCCGGTCAGGCAGGCGTTTCCATCGCCGCAAGGCGCGCGCGGGCATAGTTTTCCGCGCGGCCTTCGGCGATGGCGTCGCGCAGGCCCTGCATAAGCTGCTGATAGTGCCAGATGTTATGCTGCGTCAGCAGCATCGGCCCCAGCATTTCACCCGCCTTGAACAGATGGTGCAGATAGGCGCGGCCATAGTGCGCGCAGGTCGGGCACGGGCAGTCGGGGTCCAGCGGGGCCTGATCCTCGGCGTGGCGGGCGTTGCGCACGTTCAGCGTGCCCGACGTAACGAAGGCCTGCGCGGTGCGGCCTGAACGGGTCGGCAGAACGCAGTCGAACATATCGACCCCGCGCAGCACCGCGCCAATGATATCCGACGGTTTGCCCACCCCCATCAGGTAGCGCGGCCTGTCGTCCGGCAGATAGCCGGGGGCATAGTCCAGCACGTCGAACATGGCCTCCTGCCCTTCGCCGACCGCCAGCCCGCCGATCGCATAGCCTTCGAAGCCGATTTCCCGCAGCTTGTCCGAGGATTCCTGCCTGAGGTCGCGATAGATGCCGCCCTGCTGGATTCCGAACAGTGCGGGCGCCGGGTTCGCCAGAAACGCCGTGCGCGACCGGGCGGCCCAGCGCATCGACAGCCGCATCGACTTCGCGGCCTCGTCGTGGGTTGCCGGAAACTTCGTGCATTCGTCGAACGCCATCACGATATCCGACCCCAGCAATCGCTGGATTTCGATCGAGCGTTCGGGCGTCACGAAATGGCGCGATCCATCGATGTGCGACTGGAACGAGACGCCTTCCTCGGTGATCTTCACCAGGCTGCCGAGGCTCATGACCTGATAGCCGCCGCTGTCGGTCAGGATCGGGCGCGGCCAGTTCATGAAGTGATGCAGGCCGCCAAGCCGCGCCATGCGCTCGGCGCCGGGGCGCAGCATCAGATGATAGGTGTTGCCAAGAATGATGTCGGCGCCGGCCGCGCGCACCTGTTCCGGGTGCATCCCCTTGACCGTTGCCGCCGTGCCGACGGGCATGAACGCAGGCGTGCGGATGACGCCTCGCGGTGTTTCGATCAACCCGGTGCGCGCTCGGCCATCGGTTGCGGAAATCTGGAAGCGGAATGACATGCGCGCCCGCTAGGCGGTTTTGCGTGGCTTGGGAACCATGCGCGTCGTCAGCAGAATCGCGCCCAGAACGATCGCTGCACGCAGGCCATTGCCCAACCAGCCGCCGACAGCCGTTTCCCCCAGCGCGAACACCATCCACACAAGGTTCATGCCCATATGCAGAAACACCGACGCCCAGAGATTCCAGTGCCAGCGCCAGAACAGCCAGCCGAACAACAGCCCGCCTGCCGCCGTAATGGCAACGGCGCCCGCCATTTCACCGATCCCAACCCCCTGATATGCATGAACGGCACCGAAAAAGACGGCCTGCATGATGCAGGCGGGTATCAGCCGCCATCCGGCAAGACGGACCAGCCCCCCGATGGCGAGGCCCCGATACCCCAGTTCCTCGAAAAAGGGGCCGCCCACGCCCTGCCAGGCAAGGCCCGGTGCTGACAAATCGGTCGAGACATCGGCTACGATCAGGGCAAAGATCGTCGCGGGAACGAAAATCACCGCCGACCAGACGATCGGCACCGCCGGAGACTGCGTCACACCGGAAAGCCGCAGCAGGCGCGCTGGCGAACTGCGCGACGCAACACCGGCCAGCAGCAGCATGACAACGACGTCCGACAGCGTTGCGACGACCGACCGGCTGTAAGGGAACAGGGATGGCATAGCATGCAGCAGGTCGCCGCTTGTCATCGACCAGCCGAGCGCAACGACAATGGCGGCCGCAATCAGGATCGAGCGCCTCACCAACGGGTGTGGTCTGTCGTTGTTCATGCCCCCTCCGGCAGCAGCAGGCTGGTGTCGCCGTAGCTATAGAAGCGGTAGTCGTTCGCAATCGCATGGGCATAGGCCGCCTGCATGCGCTCCAGCCCCATCAGCGCCGAAACCAGCATGAACAGGGTGCTGCGCGGCAGGTGGAAGTTGGTCAGCAGGCCGTCGACCGCGCGAAACCGGTATCCCGGCGTGATGAAGATGTCGGTGCTGCCGGAAAAGGGGCGCAGGCCGCTTGCTTCCAGCAGGCGAAGCGAAGTCGTGCCGATGGCGATGATCCGCCGCCCTTCGGCCCGCGCCGCCGCCAGCCGCGCGGCCACATCCTCGGGCAGATGCCCCCATTCGTGGTGCATGCGGTGGTCGTCGGTATCCTCGGCCTTTACCGGCAGAAACGTGCCCGCTCCCACATGCAGCGTCACCGTTTCGCGGCTGATACCCGCCGCGTCCAGCGCCGCCAGCAGCGCGGGCGTGAAATGCAGCCCTGCAGTCGGCGCAGCAACCGCCCCGTCGTGCGCGGCAAAGATGGTCTGGTAGTCGGCGTGATCGGCCTGATCGACGGCGCGGCGGCGGGCGATATAGGGCGGCAGCGGCATGGTGCCGGCCTGTTCCAGCGCCAGTTCCAGCGGGCCATCGCACTCGAAGCGGAAGTGGATTTCCCCGCCCTCGCCTTTTGCCACGACGACACCGGCCAGCGCCTCGCCGAATTGCACGCGGTCGCCGAGTTTCAGGCGGCGGGCGTTGCGCACGAAGCCAAGCCATTCCAGCGGCCCAAGGCGCATGTGCAGCGTCACGTCGATGCCCGCATCGCCCTTCCTGCCCGACAGTTGCGCGGGGATCACGCGGGTATCATTGCCCACCAGCACATCGCCCGGCCTGAGCAGCCGGGGAAGGTCCGACACCAGATGGTCGGCCAGCCCATCGGGCGCCACGCGCAGCAGGCGCGCCGAATCGCGCGGAGAGGCCGGTCGCAACGCGATCCGGTCTTCCGGCAGGTGGAAATCGAACTCGTCTACGCGCATCCTGTTTCCGCCGCGTGCGGGGCTACCGCCCTGCCGTTATTTCCGCTTCGGCGCTGCCGGCTTCGCGGGTTCGGCAGGCGCAAGCAGTTTCGCCGCTTCCGCGGCCAGCGGATCAGCCGCTTTCCCCGCCACGGCAAACACCGGCGGCGCCTTGTGATCGGATCCAATCGACGCCTGCAGGATACGGCTTGGATTGGCAGGCGGCTCGCCGCGCTCGATCGCGTCCACCCACTGCATGCCGTCGATCACCCGGCCGAACGCGGTGTAATGGCGATCAAGCCGCAGCATCGGCTGGAACATGATGAAGAACTGGCTGTTGGCGCTGTTCAGTTCGTTGGCGCGCGCCATCGAAACCGTGCCGCGCACATGCGGCGCCTCGTTGAATTCGGGTTCCAGGTTGGGAAGGTCGGACCCGCCTTCGCCGGTGCCCTTGGGATCGCCGGTCTGCGCCATGAAGCCGTCGATCACCCGGTGGAACAACTGCCCGTCATAGAAGCCGCGCCGCGTCAGCGTGCGGATGCGTTCCACATGCTTCGGTGCAATCGACGGGCGCAGCAGGATCGTGACGCGGCCGCCGGTCGACAGGTCCAGATACCAGATATTCTCGGGGTCGATCGCGGGCTGTGCCGGCGCGGCTGCGGCCTGCGGCACTGCCGCCGGTTGCGCTTTTTGGGCAGTCGCGTCAGGCGACGGCGCATCGGGCGTCGATTGGGCGGCGGCAGGTGCGGCCACCAGCATCGCAAGGGCGGCCAGGATCAGGCGGAAGCTCATGAAACGATCTATTCTCCGGCAAAGGCTTGCGGGCGGCTGAACGGCGGGCTGAATTGGATCAGGCCCGGTTGCGCGCGATACGCTCGCGCACTTCGGCTGCGATGGTTTTCGGCACGAACCGGTCGATCACGCCGCCATAGCTTGCGATTTCCTTCACCAGCCTGGAAGCGATCGGCTGCAACGCCACATCGGCCATCAGAAACACCGTTTCGATGCTGTTGTTCAGTTGCTGGTTCATCCCGGCCATCTGAAATTCATATTCGAAGTCGGCAACGGCGCGCAGCCCGCGAACGATGACCGTCGCCCCCTGCGTTTCCGCAAAATGCATCAGCAAGGCGTCGAACGGCACCACGCTGACACCGGCGATATGCGCGGTTTCGCGGCGCACCTGCGCCACCCGTTCGTCCAGCGTGAACAGCGGCGATTTCGATGGGTTGGTCGCCACCCCGATCACCAGTTCATCGACCAGTTTCGCCCCCCGGCTGATGATGTCCATGTGGCCAAGCGTGATGGGATCGAAGGTTCCCGGATAAACACCGATGCGCTTCATCAATGGTTCCGTTCTATCGCAAAGCGCGCAATCGCGCGCAGCGGATCGGCTTCGGGGCCGAAGCCGTGAAGATGATGGATGGACTGATCGATCAGCATTTCGGCCTGCGCCCGTGCGCGCTGCACCCCCAGCAGCGAAACGAAGGTGGATTTACCTGCCGGCAGATCCTTGCGCAGCGCCTTGCCGGCGGCTTCCGGGTCGCCCTCTACGTCGATCAGGTCGTCGGCGATCTGGAAGGCAAGGCCCAGATCGCGGGCATATCCGCGCAGCTTCAGCCGCGTCTGCTGCCCGACGCGCCCCATGATGCCGCCCGCTTCAGCGGCAAAGCCGATCAGCGCGCCGGTCTTCAACTGCTGCAACCGGGTGGTGACCGCCAGATCGAAGCTTTCGGTTTCCGCGGCAAGATCCATCATCTGGCCACCGGCCATCCCCGCCGGCCCCGATGCGCGCGCCAGTTCCATCACCAGTTCCGAACGCACGAACGGGTCTTCATGGGTCTGCTCGTCGGCAAGCAGCTCGAACGCCAGCGCAAACAGGCTGTCCCCCGTAAGCACGGCGATCGCTTCGCCGAACGCCTTGTGCACCGTTGGCTTGCCACGGCGCATGTCGTCGTCGTCCATGCAGGGCAGATCGTCGTGGACGAGGCTGTAGGCATGCACTGCCTCGATTGCCATCGCCACGCGCAGCGCGCATTCGCGTTCGACGTTGAACAGATCGCACGACGCCACCACCAGCAGCGGGCGCATCCGCTTGCCGCTGCCGATCAGCGTATAGCGCATGGCTTCGTACAGGCGGTCGCGCGGGTCGTTCGGCGGCGCAAGCAAGCGGTCGAACCGCGCATCGAGCGCGGCGCCTATTGCTTCAAGGGCGGGCTTCAGCGCCTGACTTGCCTGCATAGCAGCGGGCCTAGCCGGGAAACGGCGCTTCGGAAACCGGGTTGCCGTCCCGGTCTAGCTGAAGCTGGGAAATCCGCGCTTCGGCCGCCGACAGCTTGGCCTCGCAATGGGCGCGCAGCGCCTGCGCGTCTTCATAGAGCGTGATTGCGGCTTCGAGCGGCGCATCGCCCGATTCCAACTGCTTCACGATCGCTTCCAGCCGCTGCAAAGCCGCCTCGAAGCTGAGATCGGAAATATCGTCGGAACCTGACATCATCCCTCCTGCAAAGCCTGCCTTTGGACGGGGGGGCGGCGCCGGTCAAGCACCGCCAGCCCGCATGAATCAGTCGCTGCCCTTGCGCAGGTGCGGCACCATCCGTGCCAGCACGTCGTCGCGATCGAAATACTGGTGCTTCAGTGCCGCCGCCACATGCAGCACGATCAAGGCGATGGTGATGAACGCCAGCGTCCCGTGGGTTGCACTCGCCTGCTCGGCCAGTTCCTTGCTCCGCTCGATGGGCAGCAGCGGCCAGTCGAACAGCCAGAACCAGTTGATCGGCTTGCCACGCGGGTTGGCCGACGACATCACCCAGCCCGACAGCGGCAGCAGGATCAGGACCAGATAGAAGCCCCAGTGGGTGATCTTCGCCAGAGAGCGCTCGACCGCGGTCATGTGGCCGGGAAGCGGCGGCGCCCCGGCCGTCAGCCGCAGCAGCAGCCGCACCACACTGAGGACGAGGATCATCAGGCCGTTGCTTTTGTGGAGGACCATGATCGTCGATGCGAGATCGCGTTTTGCCGGGTCCGCCGAATCGAACAGGCTCTCGAGCGTCAGGCCGCCGGCGATATTGACGACGAGCAACACTGCGATGAGCCAGTGCAAAAATATGGCGGTGCGGCTGTAGCTGCTGATGGTTCCCGTCATTTCCTGATGAACTCC
This sequence comes from Sandaracinobacteroides sp., assembly GCF_057137845.1. Classification (NCBI taxonomy): domain Bacteria; kingdom Pseudomonadati; phylum Pseudomonadota; class Alphaproteobacteria; order Sphingomonadales; family Sphingosinicellaceae; genus Sandaracinobacteroides; species Sandaracinobacteroides sp. The sequence goes on from NZ_DBNHFX010000194.1 coordinate 18,055, forward strand.
GCTTCGATTGCCAGTTGGATCTCGTCGCCTAGAATGCCCTGAAGGTCGGTCATGCCGAAGTCCGACCGCTTGAAGCTGCCGCGCGCGGAAATGCCGATCGCGGGCTTCTTCATCATCGGGTGCTCTTTCGCGCCGATCAGCTTCACATCAAGGCTGACGGGTTTGGTCACGCCAAGAAACGTCAGGTCGCCGGTCAGCCGCCCGGTATCGGGGCCGGTCGCGACGAGGCCGGTCGAACGAAAGTCGATCGAGGGGAATGTATCGGCCCGCAGGAAGCTCGTCGCGATCTTCCTGTCGAAATCTTCCTTCTCGGGGAACGGAAAGTCGGTGCGGACCGACTTCGGGTCGATGCGGACGCTTACCGTCGATTTCGTCGGGTTGGCGGCATCGAGGTCGAGCACGGCTTCGAAGCCGGTGAAACGCGCCGTGTAGTTCGAAAGCCCAAGGTGCCGCACCTGCCACGTAAGGCTGCCGTGTGGCCGGTCGAGCACATATTGACCGGAAGGCACCGACAGCGGTGCCGCCTGCGCACAGAGCGGCGCGGCAGCAGCCAGAAACGCCACCCCCAGGAGCGGCTTCATGAAAGACAACAAAATGGCACCCTCCTTCGGATCAAGCCGATGGTAGAGTGCCGTTTGATTTCAGACAAGCTGCCAGCAGAATCCGACAAAGCGAGGCTGAATGGCGGCGATCGCAGGCGCTTGCGCCGGAAGATCGCCGCTGGTTGGTTCAGGCCGCGAGTTGCGGGTTCATGCGCGCGAACAGTTCGCGCATCTGCGACAGCGAGAACAGGTGCGCGTAGATCAGACCCAGCATGCCGTTCTGCACCATCTTGCGGGCCTGATCACCACGCAGGTTCTGCAGCTTCTGCTCGTCGATCATGCGGAAACCGGCGAAGGTTGCGGGCTGCTCCATGCCGGGGTTCTGGATCTGCGCCTGCCCTTCCATCAGCAGGCCAAGCTTCGCCAGCTCGTCCATGAAGCTCTTGGTGCGGGCGATCGCCTGCTCGAAATTCTCGCAGAACTGCATGATGTTCTTCGTCGTGTCTGTCGGCTGCTTGCCGTCGTCGAACAGCTTGTCGTCGGAATCCGGCGACAGCATGCCCGCCTTGTCGTCGAACACCAGGCTCAGGACATTTTCTTCCTGCCCGAGGCGGGCCAGCATGAACGGGTGGCGGCGCACATAGGCCGGAACATAGATCCCGTTCGTCCACTGCCCATCCTCGTCGATGAACAGGTTCTGCCCTTCCTGCAGGCCGACCAGCGCCAAGGGAACACTGTCGGCGCCTTCGGTGAACACGATCGGGAAATGATGCTGCGCCTGCACGAATTCATCGACGGTGATCGGAACCGCATGCGTGGTGCGGGCGAACTTCAGGTCCTTGCGCTGGATAAGGCCCCAGTCCGCATGCTCCTCCGACGAGAGCGGAACGAGGTTCTGATAGAAAAGCGGCAGTTGTGCGGGCGGTTGGCTGGCCATCTTGTCTTTCCCGATATGAAAAGAGCGCCCGTGATGAGGCGCGCGAAGGCTGCGCTCTAGCGCGCGCCGGGGCATGAAGCAAGCAACGCCGGGCGCCGCGCTTCAGGCGAACATCTTGCCCGGATTCAGAATATCCAGCGGATCGAGCGCCGCCTTGATCGCCCGCATCGCCGCAAGCTTTCCCGGATCGCCCAGACGACGCAGTTCCGCCGCCTTCGCCGTTCCGATCCCGTGCTCGGCGGAAATCGTGCCCTGATGGGAAACCACCAGATCATGGATCGCGCGCCGCGCCGCTGCCTCGTTGTCGGCAACCCACGGATCTGACGCCACGCCCTTCGGCGGGCGCAGGTTCCAGTGCAGATTACCGTCGCCCAGATGCCCGAACACCAGCGGTCGCGCCCCCGGCAACAGCCTGGCGAACATCTGAACGGCAGCATCGTGGAAGGCCGGCACCCGCACCACCGGCACGGCAATGTCGTTCTTGATCGCCTTGCCCTCGGTGCGTTCGGCAACCGGAATGTTTTCGCGCAAGGCCCACATTTCGCCAGCCTGCTGCCCCGATGCGGCGATCGCGGCGTCGGTTGCCTCGTGTGCGGCAAGCGCATCCACCAGCACCGCTTCCAGCGCGTCCACCGCCACCTCGGCCTCGATCAGCACATGCCACGGCGCAGCGCGCTCTGTGGGGATGCGGCTGCCGGGGATTCGATCCAGCACCAGCGCCAGCGCGTCGGCCGCCATGATCTCGAAACTCTCGATACGTTCGCCCAGCCTTTGCCGCAGCCGCGCCAGCACCGCCAGCGCCGCCGCAACCGATGGCACGGCCAGCCAGCCGACGCTCGTCTGCGTCAGCGCAGGCGACAGCTTCAGCGCAACCTCGGTGACGACGCCAAGCGTTCCCTCGCCGCCGATCAGCAGTTGCTTCACGTCGTAGCCGCTGTTGTCTTTCCTCAGCGGCGACAACTGCCCCAGCACGCTGCCATCGGGCAGCACCGCTTCCAGCCCCAGCACCAGATGGCGCATCTGGCCGTGGCGCAGCACCTGCACCCCGCCCGCGTTCGTCGAAACCAGCCCGCCGATGGTGGCGCTGCCGCGCGCCCCCAGCGACAGCGGAAACCGGCAGCCAGCCTCTGCCGCCGCCTGATGCACAGTATCAAGGATGACGCCCGCCTGCGCGACCAGCGAAAGGCCATCCGGGTCGATCGCGGAAATCCTGTTCATCCGCGCAAGCGACAGCACCACACATGGCATTCCGCCCGGTTCAGGCACACCGCCGCCGACCAGCCCGGTATTCCCCCCCTGCGGCACCAGCCCGATGCGATGCAGCGCCGCCCAGCGGACGACTTCCTGCACTTCGGCTGTGCTGCACGGTTGCAGCAGGGCAAGCGCTTCGCCGCGTTTCTGGCCGCGCCAGTCGGTCAGGTGGGGGGCAAGATCGGCATCGTCGCGCACGATACCGGCGGGAAGCCCGCCCGGCAGCGGCGCCCGCCCGCTCATTCGCGGACCAGTTTGTCGATCTTTGCCTGCAAAGCCTTCAGTTCGTCCTTCAGCGCTTTCACATTATCTGCGGGCATATCGTCGGCGGGCTGTTCGGCCGGTGCGTGCGGGGTGCCCGCCGCCCACATTTCCGACGCGGCCTTCACCATCGCCATGTTCTGGCGCGCCAGCGCCTCGAACGGGTTCGATCCCCCGCCCATCATGCCAAGCATGGTCTGCCGCGCCTGTTCCTGGTTGCGGCGGAACGCTTCCATCGACGCCTCCAGATAGTGCGGCACCATCGCCTGCATCTGGTCGCCGTACATCGAGATCAACTGGCGCAGGAAACTGACCGGCAGCAGCGCATTGCCGCGGCTTTCTTCCTCGACGATGATCTGTGTCAGCACCGTGTGGGTGATGTCGTCGCCGGTCTTGGCGTCCACCACCTTGAACTCGCGTCCGGCGCGGGTCATGGCTGACAGATGTTCCAGCGTGATATAGCTTGAGCTTTCCGTGTCATAGAGACGCCGGTTGGCGTATTTCTTGATGATCACGGGTTCAGAAGAAGGCTGCGTGCTAGTCATGATGGTCCAGTTCGCGAAAGGCATCGCCTGCAAATGTCTGTCGTAACGCCTAGCATGTGCAGCAAAGCGCCGCAAATGTTGCCGCAGCGCACCAATGGCTGACCTTCGCCGCCACCGGGGGCCGGATGGGCGCGGGCCGCATCCGCTGCCGCTGTTCATGGCCATGCTGCAGCGCCACTTCGAAGGTGAACCCGAACGTCTGGCCGCCGCGCTGGAAGGTGTGCGCCGCTACCAGCAGGCCCCGGCGCTGCCGCAACAGCCGCCCTTGGCGGAAGTCGCGCGGATGGGCGGCGTGCGGCTGCTGCTGGCTGGTGGCCCTGAAGGCGCGCCGCCGCTGGTGTTCGTGCCGTCGATCATCAATTCGCCTGCCGTCCTCGATATGGCGCACGGCCGTTCGCTGGTGCGGCACATGGCGGCCGACGGGCACCGCACCTATCTGATCGACTGGGGCGCGATGGGCCCATCCGAACGCAGGCTGGGGATGGCCGGGCTGGTATCGTCGCGGCTGCTGCCCCTGGTCGGGCGGCTGCCGCAGCCGCTCAGGATCGCCGGATACTGTCTTGGCGGCACGCTTTCGATTGCCGCCGCGCAATTGCTGGGGGAACGCCTCGAACGGCTGGCGCTGATCGCCACGCCCTGGCATTTCGCCGACTTCAGCGCCGAAGCGCGCCGCGAAGCAGCAAACACCTGGAAGGCGGCGGCCGGCGTCGGCCGGGCGCTCGGCGCAGTTCCGGTGACGCTCATCAATCCGCTGTTCTGGGCGCTTGACGAACAGGCAGTGGTATCGAAGTTCGAGGCGCTGGCGCGAAGACCGGCCGATGATCCGCATCTCGGCTGGTTCGGCGCCGTCGAAGACTGGGCAAGCAGCGGCGCGCCGATCCCGGTTGCAGCCGCACGCGACCTGTTCGAGCGCGGCTTCCGCGCCGACCACATGGGCCGCAATCGCTGGCGCGTTCGCGGGCAGGCGATCGACCCCGCGCGGATCGCCGCGCCGATCGCCGATTTCGGCGCCCTGAACGACCGCATCGTCCCACCCGGCGCAAGGGTAAGACTGGCGGACATCTACCGCCGCGACATTCCTTCCGGGCATGTCGGCATGGTGGTCGGATCGGGGGCGCCGACTTCCCTCTGGCAACCTCTCTCGGACTGGCTCAACGGGCGTCCCCGCTGAACCCTGAACCGCCCACCCGGCCGCACGGGCGCCGCGCCGTCCGGGACAAGAGGTCGCAGCCAAGAATACTAGATTTAGTATTTGGCGCCGAACATGATCCCAGATATGGATATTCCGGTGGAATGGGGAATCGCTGAAACGCGGCCCCTGCCACGGGGAACTCGCTTGTGCTTCGGGCTGTTGCCGGTGTCGCCAGCCAGGGTGGCAAAGGCAGTATTTACGACGGCAGGCGACGGGTGCAGTGATATCTGGGCGCGGTCGACTCATGGCCTTGGCCAGACGGATTGGGCCGCAGCAGACGGCGCTGCCGGCCAGAACGGGAGGAATGTGCGGACATGCAGATCGAACGTCGATTCACCAAAGCAGGACAATCGGCCTACGCCGAGATCGAGTTCCGCAAGGCCACTTCCGAGATCCGCAATCCCGATGGCTCGGTCGTGTTCCGCGCCGCCGACATCGATGTACCGGCGCAGTTCTCGCAGGTCGCAACCGACGTGCTGGCACAGAAATACTTTCGCAAGGCGGGCGTCCCGGCCCGGCTGAAGCGGGTAGCCGAGGAAGGCGTGCCCGAATTCCTGTGGCGTTCGGTCGCCGACAGGGAAGCGCTCGCCACCCTCCCGGAAGGCGAACGCTACGGCTCTGAGACGGACGCCCGGCAACTGTTTGACCGTCTGGCCGGGACCTGGACCTACTGGGGCTGGAAGGGCGGCTACTTCACCACCGAGGACGACGCCCGCACCTTCTTCGACGAACTGGCTTACATGCTGGCCACCCAGCGGGTCGCGCCCAACTCGCCGCAATGGTTCAACACCGGGATGCACTGGGCCTATGGCATCGACGGGCCGGGACAGGGGCATTTCTATGTCGATCCGTTCACCGGCAAGCTGGTGAAATCGGCATCGGCCTATGAACACCCGCAACCGCATGCCTGCTTCATCCAGTCGGTCGGCGACGATCTGGTGAACGACGGCGGCATCATGGACCTGTGGGTCCGCGAAGCGCGGCTGTTCAAATATGGCTCGGGCACCGGATCCAACTTCTCGATGTTGCGCGGCGAGGGCGAGAAGCTGTCGGGCGGCGGCAAGTCGTCCGGCCTGATGAGCTTCCTGAAGATCGGCGACAGGGCAGCGGGCGCGATCAAGTCGGGCGGCACCACGCGGCGCGCCGCCAAGATGGTGATCGTCGACGCCGACCACCCCGACATCGAAACATTCATCGACTGGAAGGTCACCGAGGAACAGAAGGTGGCGGCGCTCGTCACCGGCTCCAAAACCATCCGCCACCATCTCGGCGCCATCATGCAGGCCTGCAACGAAGGCGCAGCCGACAGCGCCGACCGCTTCGACCCCAACGCCAACCCGTCGCTGAAGCGTGCGGTGAAGGCAGCGAAGAAGGCGTCCGTCCCCGAGAATTACGTCCGTCGCGTCATCCAGTTTGCGCGGCAGGGCTATACCGGCATCGACTTCCCGTCCTACGACACCGACTGGGATTCCGAAGCCTATCTCACGGTATCGGGGCAGAACTCCAACAACTCGATTTCGCTGTCCGACGACTTCCTCCGCGCCGTCGAGCAGGACGGCGACTGGAAGCTGACCGCGCGCACCGACGGGCGCGTGATGAAAACGCTGAAGGCGCGCGATCTGTGGGAAAAGATCGGCTATGCCGCGTGGGCGTCGGCCGATCCGGGGCTGCATTTCAACAGCACCATGAACGACTGGCACACCTCGCCGGCCGGTGGGCGTATCCGGGCGTCGAACCCCTGCTCGGAATATATGTTCCTCGACGACACGGCCTGCAATCTGGCGTCGATCAACCTGTTACCCTACCGCATGGCCGACGGCCGCGTCGACATCGACGCCTTCGAGCACAGCGTCCGCCTCTGGACGGTTGTGCTGGAAATCTCGGTGATGATGGCGCAGTTCCCGTCACGCGAAATTGCCCGCCTGTCGCACGACTATCGGACGCTCGGCCTCGGCTTCGCCAACATCGGCGGCCTGCTGATGACCTGCGGCATCCCCTACGACAGCGACGAAGGCCGCGCGATCTGTGGCGCGATCTCGGCGATCATGACCGGAACCTCCTATGCGACGTCGGCGGAAATGGCGGCCGAACTTGGCAGCTTCCCCGAACATGCCGCAAACGCGCAATCGATGCTGCGGGTGATGCGCAACCACCACCGGGCAGCGCACGGCGAAATCGGCGGCTATGAGCAGCTCTCGGTCAATCCGGTGCCTCTGGCGCATGCGCATCTTTCGCAAACCGAACTTGGTGAGCGTGCCAAAGCCGCATGGGATCGGGCGGTCGCCCTTGGCGAACAGCACGGCTATCGCAACGCGCAGACGACGGTAATCGCCCCCACCGGCACCATCGGCCTCGTCATGGACTGCGACACCACCGGGATCGAGCCGGACTTTGCGCTGGTGAAGTTCAAGAAACTGGCTGGCGGCGGCTATTTCAAGATCATCAACCGCGCGGTTCCCGAGGCATTGCGGACGCTGGGCTATCCCGAAAGCGCCATCGCCGAAATCGAAGCTTATGCCGTTGGCCATGGCAACCTGAACCAGGCGCCCGGTGTCAACCCCTCGACGCTGAAGGCAAAGGGCTTCACCGACACCGAAATCGAGGCGCTGAACAAGGCACTGACCTCGGCGTTCGACATCAAGTTCGCCTTCAATCGCTGGACGCTGGGTGATGCGTTCTGCCGCGATGTGCTGGCCCTTTCCGACGCGCAGTTGCAGGATTTCTCCTTCGAGATGCTGCCCGCGCTCGGCTTCGGCCGCGACGAGATCGAGGCCGCCAATACCCATGTCTGCGGCGCCATGACACTGGAGGGCGCACCGCAGCTGAAGCCGGAACATTACCCGGTCTTCGACTGCGCGACGCCCTGCGGCCGTACGGGCAAGCGGTTCCTTTCGGCTGAAAGCCACATCCGCATGATGGCGGCGGCGCAGCCGTTCATTTCGGGCGCGATCTCGAAGACCATCAACATGCCGAACGACGCCAGCGTCGAGGACTGCAAGAACGCCTATCTGCTGTCGTGGAAGCTGGCGCTGAAGGCAAACGCCCTCTATCGTGACGGTTCGAAGCTGTCGCAGCCGCTGAACGCCTCGCTGATCGCCGACGAAGGCGAAGACGCAGACGACGCCGCCGAAGCGCTGGCCGCAGCGCCCGCCGCCGCACAGGCGGTGATTCTTGGCGAAAAGCTGGTCGAACGCGTCGTCGAGCGCATTTCGCGGGATCGGGAAAAACTGCCGAACCGGCGCAAGGGCTACACGCAAAAGGCCATTGTCGGCGGCCACAAGGTCTATCTTCGCACCGGCGAGTTCGACGATGGCCGACTGGGCGAAATCTTCATCGACATGCACAAGGAAGGCGCCGCCTTCCGCGCGATGATGAACAACTTCGCCATCGCCGTTTCGCTGGGCCTGCAATATGGCGTTCCGCTCGATGAATATGTCGAGGCGTTCACCTTCGTGAAGTTCGAGCCGGCAGGCATGGTGGTCGGCAACGACGCCATCAAGACCGCCACCTCGATCATCGACTATGTGTTCCGCGAACTGGCCGTTTCCTATCTCGACCGCCACGATCTTGCCCACGTCGACACATCCGACTTCTGCAACACCGCACTGGGGCGCGGCATGCAGGAAGGGCGCTCGACCCCATTTTCAAAGGGGCTGACCCGCGGCCATCGCCCGGTTCTGGTGCACAGTTCCGACGCGATCGCACAGGCCGCAACGACGACCGCCGCCTTTTCCGGCGCCAATGTGCTGGCGATGAAGGCGACCACCGTCGAACGCACCGACGAGGCGGCCGCTTACCGCCGCGACTATGAGGAACGCGCCAAGGAACTGGCCGAAGACATCGCCACCGACGAAACCCGCAACACACCGGGAGACGCCGCACCCGACCGCCGGGCGGTCGCCAGCATCGCAGTCGCAGTCGAAGGCGACCTGTTCACCGCCACCGCCACCGTGCAGGCAACCGACAGCAAGACGGTCGCAAGCGAGCGGCGCCAGCAGGCGATCATGCGCGGCTACACCGGCAACATCTGTGCCGAATGCTCGAACTTCACCATGGTGCGCAACGGCACCTGCGAAAAGTGCGACACCTGCGGTGCAACCAGCGGCTGTAGCTGACCGAAGGCGCCAAAGGGGGGGGATGGTGCGGGCGGCCGGGATCGAACCGGCACGAAGGTTTCCCCCCTACGGATTTTAAGTCCGTTGCGTCTACCAGTTTCGCCACGCCCGCACGGCCGGTCCCGCTGATATACAGGCGGGCCCGGCTGTTCAACTGGCGCTATTTCGCCTGCAAGGCAGCTTTCAGCCCCGGCGCGAATTCCGCACCGTGCGGCACGGTCGCAGCCGACGCCCGCACCGTATCGCCGATCGGCTCGGCGCGGCCGCCCAGACATTTCGACAGGAAATTCTCGGTCACGGCCATGAAGGCGATATTGTTCGCCGGGCGGGCGAACCCATGCCCTTCATCGGGAAACAGCACATAGGTGACGGGGATATTCCTTGCCTGCATGGCAGCAACGATCTGGTCGCTTTCGGCCTGTTTCACGCGCGGGTCGTTGGCGCCCTGCCCGATCAGCAGAGGCTTCGTGATCCGTTCGGCGTGCGTCAGCGGCGAGCGTTCCTTCAGCCACTTGCGCCCGGCCTCGGTGTCGGGGTCGCCCATGCGGGCGATCAGTTGCTTGCGGAAGCTTTCCCAATAGGGCGGCACCGTCGACAGCAGGGTCACAAGGTTCGACGGGCCGACGATATCGACCCCGCAGGCAAACTTGTCGGGCGTGAAGGTCAGGCCGGCAAGCGTTGCATAGCCGCCATAGGAGCCGCCCATCACTGCAACCCGTGCAGGGTCGGCATAGCCTTCCGCCACCGCCCAATCGACGGCGTCGAGCAGGTCGTCGTGCATGCGGCCGCCCCATTCGCCGTTTCCGGCGTTGGTGAAGGCCTTGCCGAACCCGGTCGAGCCACGAAAGTTCACCTGCAGCACCGCATAGCCGCGGTTCGAGAGAAACTGCGCCAGCGCGTCATAGCCATAGCTGTCGCGCGCCCATGGCCCGCCGTGCACCAGCAATACCATCGGCAGCGGTTTCGCGGGCGCTTTTCCGGCCGATGGCGGCAGGGTCAGGTAGGAAACCAGCGTCCGCCCGTCGCGTGATGGAATGGCCACCGGCTGCATGTCGGCCAGCGGCGCCCCGGCAAGCTCGGGGCGGGTGTCGAACAGCTTCACCAGCGCCTTTCCCTTGCGATCGTACAGATAGGCGGCGGCTGCCTCGTGGCTGTTGTCGGTGGTCACGATCCAGCGGTCGTCGGCCTGGGTGCGCGACGACATCAGCCAGTTCCCCAGCTTTTCGTTCAGGAACGCGATGTCTTCTGCAACAGCCTTGTCCAGCACCTTCCATTCCGGCTTCAGATAATCAAAGCTCGCGGCCTCGATCGCATGAGTCTGCGGATTGGAAAGAACATTGCCAAGGTCGGCGCGCGCGTCCTGCGCCAGCAGCGTCATCTTGCCGGTTTCATAATCCTGCGCGAACAGGGCACCGGTGTCGCGGTCGCGGCTGTCCTGCCAGTACATTGTCCGCCCGTCGCCCGAAAAGCCCAGCAGCGCCGTCGTGGCGGCATCGTCCAGACCATGGCTGACGACAGCCGCCTGCTCGACCTTGCCGTCGCGGACACGGAAATAGTCCTGTCCGCCGGTGGCGTTCGGGCGCGCGGCCGCGCGGATCACCAGATCCTCGTCGGCGAAAAACCCGCTATAGCCTTCGTTGCGCATGATTTCGGTCAGCTTGCCGGTCGCCAGATCGAGCGACCAGACATCGTGCCACTTGGCATCGCGGTTGTTCAGGCCGATCAGGATGCGATCCTTGTGCCGGTCGGAAATACCGACCAGTTGCACCGTGGTCTTGTTGAAATCCGTCAGCAGCTTCGGCGCGCCGCCTTCGGCCCGCACGCCATAAAGCAGGAAATCCTCGTCGCCGCCGGAATCGTTCAGATACAGGATCATCGAACTGTCCGGCGCCCAGAAATGCTGGCGGATCGGCCGCTTCTGTTCGGCGGTCAGCGGGCGCGCTTTGGCCGGATCGTCGGCCGGCGCCACCCAGATGTTCAGCACACCGTTGTTCGGGGCAAGCCAGCTTATCCACTTCCCGTCGGGTGAAAGCCGCCCCTGCGCCTTCGACGGGTTTCCAAACAGCTTTGCACGTTCGATCAACGGGGTGTCGGTCATCGTCTGTCCCTGAAGCACGGTCGAGGCAGCGGCAGCGCACAGCATCGCCGCAAACCCCACACGAATGGCGGTCTGCATCATTCATCCTCCCGAATTTTCAGCAGGCCGGTCCCCTCAGCCCCGGCAGGCCAAGGGGATGATGAACGCAAACGCCCGTGACCGCAAGACGTTACCGATCACCAGATCTTCACGCGATCTCCAGGCTTCAGCACCAGCTTTCCGTCTGTTGCCGGCTTGAATGCGTCATACCACTGGTCGAAGTTGCGCACGATGTCGGCGCGATACTGGTCTGGCGCGTGCGGGTCGGTCAGCAGCCGCTGACGCGCCGCAGCCTCGCGGACATTGCGCCGCCAGGCCTGCGCCCAGCCCAGGAAAAACCGCTGGTCGCCGGTCAGGCCGTCGATCACCGGCGCCGGTTTGCCGCCAAGGCTTGCGTGATAGGCATCGAGCGCGACCGCAAGCCCCGCCAGATCACCGATGTTTTCGCCCAGCGTCAGCGCGCCCTTCACATGCTCTCCGGGCATTGGCTCATAGGCGTCATATTGCCTGACCAGCTTTTCCGACAGCGCCTTGAAGCGGGCGATGTCTTCGGGCGTCCACCATGTGGAAAGGCGCCCCTGCGCGTCATACTTGGAACCCTGGTCGTCGAAATGGTGGCTGATTTCGTGGCCGATCACCGCGCCGATCGCGCCATAGTTCACGGCCGCATCGGCCTTCGGATCAAAGAACGGCGGTTGCAGGATCGCCGCCGGGAACACGATCTCGTTCATGCCGAAATTGGCGTAGGCGTTGATGGTCATCGGCGTCATGAACCATTCCCAGCGCCGCAGCGGCTGCCCGAGCTTGCCGCGATCATAGGCAAAATCGAAATGGTTCGATGCCCATGCGTTGCCGAACAGGTCGTCGGCCCTGATGGCAAGGCCGGCATAGTCGCGCCAGCGGTCGGGATAGCCGATCTTGGTGGTGAAGCTCGCAAGCTTGGCCTGTGCCTTCACCTTGGTTTCGGGTGTCATCCATTCCAGCCCGTCGATGCGCCGGCCCATCGCCGCCAGCACATTCTTCACCAGTTCGTCCATCGCCGCTTTGGTTTCCGGCGGGAAATACCGTTCGACATATACGCGGCTGACGTCGTCCGGAACGGCGCTGACGGTGAACTCGACTGCGCGCTTCCAGCGCGGCAGCCGCTGCGGCGTTCCCTGCAATTCGGTGCCGTAGAAGGCGAAATTGGCGTTGGCCACATTGTCGGGCAGCAGGTCGGCATAGGCTTCAAGGCTGCGCACCAGCATCTGGTCGCGCAACACGTCGATCGGGGCCGCCGCAATCGCCCTGGCCGTTCCGGCAACGGCGCCGGGCTGCGCCACCAGCAGTTCCGGCACCGGCTTGCCATTGACCGTCAGCATGCTGGTAAAATCAAAGCCCGGCGCCTCGCGGGCAAGCTCGGCGGGGGTTCGCTTGTTGTAGGTCTTGTCGGCGTCGCGGCTTTCGATGCGGGTCCAGTGGCTCTGGGCGATCGTCTTTTCAAAGTCGAAGATCGCCTGCGCGCGTGCGGCGGCGTCCTTCTCTCCGGCGAACTCCAGCATGGTGGTCAGGTGCTTCAGATAGGCCGCACGGGTTTTCGCCAGCTTTTCATTGTCCAGCAGGTAATAATCGCGGTCGGGCATCCCGAGGCCGCCCTGCATCATCGACAGGATATAGTTCTGCGGATTCTTGTCGTCCTGCCCGACAAAATTCGGAAACGCCGTGCGGATTCCGGCGGCCTGCGCTTCGGCAACCAGCGCCGCATAGCCGGCCTTGTCGGTGGCGCGGACCTTGGCCAGCCATGGCTGGATCGGCTTCAGGCCGCGCGCCTCGACGGTCGCCTGATCAAGATACGAAGCATAGGCCCGCCCGGCGAGGCTTGCGGGATCCGCCTTCATCGCGTCGAGGATGGTTTTGGTCCGCTCCTTCGACAGATCGTCGAGCACGGTGAACATGCCATAGTTCGACCGATCGGCCGGAATGGCGGTGTTCTTTTCCCACACACCGTTCATGTAGCGATAAAAATCGTCTCCGGGGCGAACGGCCTTGTCCATCCCGGCCGTATCCAGGCCGAATGTCCCGAGTTTGGGCGTTTGAACAACCTGCGCATGGGCGACAGCCGAAAGCGACACAGCGGTCAACGCCGCGAGAACATGATGGTGCATGCACAAGTCCCTATACAGTGAAGATGAACCGTCATGGAACGACACCACGCGCATCGCAAGCGCAGTGCATCGACGGCGCTCGACCGACGTGTCAGGCAGGCAGCAGAAAATCTGGGTTGATTCCGGTCTGATCCCAGTAGTCTGTCATTCTGATCGCCTCGCACAAGGGCAGGAAGCGGGCGTCCGCACGAACTGCGGCTGTGGCCGGAATGAACATGGACATGGTCTTGCGCCACCGCTGGTCGTTCAGCGCGTGGCGGGCCGCCCCCTGATACAGGCCGCCCACCAGTGGTCCGCGATGCAGAAAATAGGCGTCCGCCACATCGAACCAGGAATCATGATCGCCCAGCGCCGCCAGACAAAGCAGCGCGTTGGTGCATGCGCCCATACCACTGCGCGTACTTTGCCGCGCTGCGTCCGCTGCTGCACGACGGTCGCCATTATCGGTCAGCGAGATCAGCACCTGCTCCCAAGCGCCCATCCAGCGGGGGTCGATGAGAGGCGGTGCTTCAGCGGATGGCCGCAACATTCCTAGCGCGACATGCTGCTGGCCGGTGAAAGCGAACAGCAGAAAACGCGCATACAGCAACGCCGGATAAGTGGGCCACAGTTCAAGCGCCCGATCAAGAACCAGATTCGCTTGGGCATGTCCGCTCGTGGCCCAGATCCGATAGGCGGCGCGGTACTGATACACCGGCGAAAGCGGTTCACGCGCCATCAGATCCGAAGCGATCTCCGCCCCTTCGCGCAGGCGGCCCGTTCCAAACCAGATGCCCCCAAGCCCATCGAGCGCGTCGCGTTGCTGCGGCGCCGCCGACAAGACCGCACGCAGCCGCGCTTCGGCCTGCACCCAGTCACCAAAGGCCGGCAGCAACAGCGCACGAGCGGCCAGCGCTTCGCCTTGTCGGGCATCCAGCGCAAGCGCCCGCTGGGCAGTATGGCTGGCTGCTGCCACCGACCCGGAGATCGCCGATGGCGCCGCGACTTCCGCCCGATGGGTATAGGCAAGCGCCAGCAAACCCCACGCCGCCGCATCGTCGGGGCTACGTGCAACTGCCTCGCGCAGAAAGCCGATACCCTGATCATCGTTTCCGGGAACCCTCCCGTCCAGCGCAAGACGCCCCTGACGCAGCAGCGCTTCGACGTCGTCAGGCCGTTGCCTCTTGCGCCAGATTGTGATGCCCATCGTTCCGGCAGACACAGCAATCGCACCCACCAGAATATTTCGGCGCGACACCGACCCCGAGACTGCGGCCGTTGCAGCGGTCTCTTCACTGGCGCCGCCAGCATCCGCTGTCATTGCCGGCACGAGCCGGTAGCCGAGTTTGGGGATGGTTTCGATGCCGATGCCCGAACCCGTCTGCGCCAATATGCGACGCAGGGAAGCAATGACCCGTGTAATCGCGTCGTCGCCTACGATCCGCCCGGACCAGCAGCGCTCCAGCAGTTCATCGCGACTGGCGATACCGTCGCCCGCATCCGAGAGTGCGAGCAGCACCTGCATCATCCGTGGCTCCAGACTGGCGCTCCCGGTCACTCCCACCAGCGTCCGCGCGCGTGGCGAAGCAATCGCTGTGCCGATCGGCTGATCGGCACGAACGGCAAGGTTTATCCTGTCGGTGGTGCCGCGATCGGGCACGCCCAAGCCCGAGTATGGCAAATCATCGGAAAAATATCGGCTTTCCATCATTCACCCCAAGCGCCAACCACACTAGCCTTGCCTCGGGATCGCACAGCCCATCCGGACATCCGAGCTGAACACTATACCATGTATTTCGCAAGCTAAGGAGGAGTGCGATGATGACAGGTAAGCTACTGATTTCCATTTGCATATCGTTGCAGGCGGCTGCAGCTCTGGCCGTCGTCGACGGGCAGAACGACTGGCTGTCGACTTACACGGGCACGCAGGATGCCAGCCTCGACTTCGTGGAGGCCCACGCCGCAATGGGGCCAAACATGTTGCACCTGACAGCGACGACGCACGGTGCTCCGGGGGCGCTTCCAGGCAGCATTTACGTGTTCGGGATCGATCGCGGTGCCGGAACTGCGCGGCTGACACTGGGCATGCCGGCTGTCGGGCCGGACAAGCTGTTCGATGCGCTGGCGGTGATGATTCCCAACGGCACGCTGCGGGTGGTGACTTTCCTGACGATGGGACCGCCAACGATCAGCGTGCTGCCGGGCGCGGTGTCGCTCGACGGGAACAGTATTTCGGCTGTCGTTCCGCTGTCGTTGCTGCCGTCCACCGGATACGCGTTTGCGGACTACCGCTACATGTTGTGGTCGCGCCTGCGCGTAAACCCGCAGGCCGACGGTCCGAACGATGAAATCGCCGATTTTGCCCCGGATATCGGCACTTTCACCGCCGACGTGCCGGAACCGGACGCGTGGGTGCTGCTGATTGCCGGGTTCGGCACCATCGGCGTGTCCATACGCCGCCGTTCGGGCAGCCGCCGTTCGAACAACGGGCAGGTGTGCGCAGCCTGACACCAACGAAAAGGGGCAGGGATTGCTCCCTGCCCCGTTCGTACACAACGATGGCCGGGCCGGTGCGTCGCTGCACCAAGCCCGGCCACATGCATCAGAAGTCCATGCCACCCATGCCGCCCATGCCGCCGGGCATGCCGGCCGGGGCCGGCTTGTCCTCGGGCAGTTCGGAGATCGCGGCTTCGGTCGTCACCAGCAGGCCGGCAACCGAGGCTGCATCCTGCAGCGCCGTGCGCACGACCTTGGTCGGATCGACCACGCCAGACGCGACCAGATTTTCGTAGGTGTCGGTCGAGGCGTTGAAGCCGAAGGTGGTTTCCTTCTGCTCCAGCAGCTTGCCCGCCACCACTGCGCCATCGA
>NZ_DBNHFX010000195.1:0-15008 GCF_057137845.1 Sandaracinobacteroides sp.
AGCTTCTGCACGGCAAGGGCACGCCGTTCGACGGTGCGCTGCCCTTCTTCATCGACTGGCTGGGGTCGACGCCGCACCCTTCCGAAAGCTCTCCGAAGGGGGCGACGATCGAGTCGTTCACGGTGACACACCCCAGGGCCGACGAACTGGCGAAGCTTTATCGCGATATCGGGATCGAAACGCCGGTCATCCGCGGCAATCGCCACGGCCTGAACCTGACGCTTGCCACCCCCAAGGGCAGGCTGTTCCTGCGTTGATGCGATGATGGCCGGGGGGTGGCGCCCCCGGCCATCCGCTGTTGTTTCCCCTCAAGGGGCCGGTGTTGTGCTGGCCGGTGTTGTGTTGGCCGGTGTGGGTTTCGGGCCGCCGGTCGGGAACTCGATGTCGACGTATTTCACACCCGGCAGCCGGAACGGCACGCGGTAATCCTCGATGACGGGGGTTGCCGCGTCCCAGCCGACGGTTGCGCCTTCCAGCGGCCAGAAGCTGACCAGCGTGCGCGGCATCCGCATCCGGCCGATTTCCTCGCCGTCGGCGCGCATCACCAGTTCGCCGCCCATGCCCAGCCCGCCGCCATCGTAATTGAAGTCGACGTCGATCCTGTGCAGGCCGGGAGCCAGTTGCTTCGTCGCATCGAGGCGGAACAGGTCGGCAGGCACGCTGGACATGCGATAGACGAATGTCGGCCGCCCGTTCATCACCAGCAGCGCCCAGCCGCCGAACCGGCCGCCCTGTGTCAGCACGGCTCCGTTCTCGTTCGGCTGTGTCAGCTCGACGCTGGACGAGATCTTCCACGAACGGCTGCGGATGTCGGGGAACAGCGCGTTCGGCACCCGCGTGGCGCTGGGGAACAGGCGGATGTTCTGCAACCCCCGGAAGGCCGACGGGCGGTTGAAATCCGGAATCCGGATCCGCAACGCCGATTGCACCGGCAGCACATGGTTGCGTTCGCCTTCTTCCTCGAAGCGGGCCTGGAGTTCGGCCAGCTTCTGCGGGTTTTTCGCAGCCAGATCATTGGCCTGCGAATAGTCGCGGCTGGTGTCGTACAGCTCCCATTTGAAGTCCTTGGCTGCGACTTCGTTCAGCGGCATCCACGGCACCCGCCCCGGCGTCGTCGAGGCGATCCAGCCATGATCATAGATGGCGCGGTTGCCGAACATCTCGAAATACTGGACTTCCCGTGTCGGCGCCGTCTTCGAGGCGAAGGCGCCGGCAAAGCTCTTGCCGTCGAGCGCGGCGACCGTGACGCCATTATGGGCTTCGGCGGGCTTGATGCCGATCACATCATAGAGGGTGGGGGCGATGTCGATCACATGGGTGAACTGCGACCGCACCTGCCCGACATCCTTGATGCCGGCCGGCCAGGAAACCACCATGCCGTTGCGCATTCCGCCGAAGTGCGAGGCGATCTGCTTCGTCCACTGGAACGGTGTGTCCATCGCCCACGCCCAACCCACCGGATAGTGGTTGAAGGCCAATGGCCCGCCCAGCGTGTCGATCTTCGAGAGCGTATAGTCGAACGGCTCGAAGTTGCCGCCAAGCGCCGCGATCTCGTTGGTGGTGCCATTCAGGCCGCCCTCGGCGCTTGCGCCATTGTCGCCCTGAATGTAGATGATCAGGGTGTTGTCCAGCTTGCCCTGCCGGCGGATCTCGTCGATGACGCGGCCGATCTGGTTGTCGGCATGCGATAGCGCGCCCGCATACACCTCCATCATCCGTGCATAGAGCCGCTTCTGGTCTGCCGAGAGCGTGTTCCAGGCTGGAACCCCCGGCGGACGCGGCGTCAGTCTGGCATCGGCCGGGATCACGCCCTGCTTTTTCTGGCGGGCGTAGCTTTCCTCGCGCATGCGGTCCCAGCCCTGATCGAACTGGCCCTTGAAGCGGTCGATCCATTCGCGCGGGGCATGGTGCGGACCATGCGCGGTGCCGGGCGCATAATAGACGAGGAACGGCTTCGCCGGCGCAACCGACTGCTGCTGGCGCAGCCAGTCGATGGTGCGGTCGGCGAGATCGCGGTCGAGGATGTAGTTCGGATCATCGGACGGCGGTTCGATGATGTTGCGGTTTTCCACCAGCGCCGGCGCCCACTGGTTGGTTTCGCCGCCGTTGAAGCCGAAGAAATAATCGAAGCCGAAGCCGTTGGGCCAGCGGGTGAACGGGCCTGCGGGGCCGGATTCCCAATCGGGGGTGTTGTGGTTCTTGCCGATGAAGGCGGTTACATAGCCATTGTCTTTCAGCACCTGCCCGAAGGTGATGGCATCGTCCGGGATGACGCCGGTATAGCCCGGCCTGCCGGTCGCCAGTTCGCTGATGACGCCTGTGTTCACCGCGTGGTGGTTGCGCCCCGTCAGCAGCGCGGCGCGGGTCGGCGAACAAAGCGCGGTGGTGTGGAAGCGGTTGAAGCGCAAGCCGCGCTCGGCCAACTGGTCGAAGATAGGCGTCGGGATCGGCCCGCCGAAGGTGCTGCTGGCCGCGAAGCCGACATCGTCGGTCAGGATGACGACCACGTTCGGCGCCCCCTTAGGCGCCTGCGGAATGGCCGGAAACGCCGACAGGCTGACCGGGATCGGCGCTTCCTGTGCCAGGGCCGGTGCGGCCGCCATCAGTATCGCAACGCCTGACATCAGCCAGCCGCGCACGACGCGTGGGTTCGTCATCGATCTCTCCCCGGTTCCTCGTCCTCGGGCGGGGAGGATAGGGGATCGGCCCCCCGGCGCAACCTGTGGGCTTTGCTGGTTTCTATTCGGCGGCGACGGGCGCCGACTGCGTTGCCGGGCGGCGGGCAAACCAGATCAGCGTCGTCATCGCCAGCGCCACCCACGCCGACACGCGGAACAGGTCGTTGGCCGCCAGCATATAGGCCTGACGGGTGATCTGCTGGGTGATGACGGCCGCCGCCTGCGTTGCATCCAGCCCCGCCTTCCCAAGCATCTCGGTCACGGCCTGATAGTTGGGGGAAAAGGCGGTGAACTGATCGGCAAGCCGGCTTTGGTGCAGGGCTTGGCGCCGGTCCCACATGGTGGTGGTGGCCGACGCCGCGAACGCGCCCATGGTGATGCGGGCGAAGTTCGAGATGCCGGTTGCGGCCGGGATGTCGGCGGCGGGAATGCCATCCAGTTGCACCGTCAGCAGCGCCAGGAAGAAGCAGCTCATGCCCATTCCCTGCACCAGCATCGGCAGCATGTAGGTCTCGAAGTCGTAGTTGGTGGTGAACTGCGAGCGCATGTAATAGGAAACCGCAAATGCAACCAGCGCCAGCGACGCCAGCAGCCGCGCGTCCATCTTGTTGGTGAGGCGCGCCATGAACGGTGTCAGCACGATCGCCACCATGCCGCTTGGCGCGGCGATCAGCCCCGACCATGTGGCGGTATAGCCAAGCTGCGTCTGCATCCACAGCGGCATCAGCAGGACGTTGGCGAAGAACACCGCATAGGCGAAGCAGAAGGCGATGGTTCCAACCAGAAAGTTGCGGTTGCGGAACAGCCTGAGATCGACTGCGGGGTGCTCGTCGGTCAGTTCCCAGATCAGCCAGGCGAGGAACAGCACACCGGCGACGATCGACAGCACGACGATTTCCGTCGAGTGGAACCAGTCGAGGTCTTTGCCCTGATCCAGCACGAATTGCAGCGCGCCGACCCACAGCACCAGCAGGGCGACGCCCACCGTGTCGATCGGCAGCATCCGCGTCGGCGTTTCATGCTTGTGCAGCCCGCGCCAGCACATGGTGGCACAGAAGATGCCCACCGGCACGTTGATCAGGAAGATCCAGCTCCAGTGGTAGTTATCGGAAATATAGCCGCCCAGAATAGGCCCGGCGATCGGCCCGATCAGCGTCGTCATCGACCAGATGCCAAGCGCGGTCGACCGGCGGTGCGGCGGAAAGATCGCGATCAGCAGCGCCTGGCTGCCGGGGATCATCGGCCCGGAAACAGCGCCTTGCAGCACGCGGAAAAACACCAGCGATTCCAGATTCCACGCCAACCCGCACAGCAGCGAGGCGATGGTGAAGGCTGTGACCGAGGCGACGAAGGTGCGAACCACACCGAACCGACCCATCAGCCAGCCGGTCAGCGGCACGGTGACACCGTTCGCTACCGCGAAGGATGTGACCACCCATGTTCCCTGCGAGGTGCTGGCGCCGAGGTTGCCGGCGATCGTAGGCAGCGACACGTTGGCGACGGTGCCGTCGAGCACCTGCATGAAGGTGCCGAGCGCCAGTGCGAACGCGGTGATCGCCAGCGCCGTGCCGCGCAACGGCGCCGGGCCGTCCTCGCCGCCGGTGGCTGCGGCAGTGCTCACTGCCGCTGGTCCAGATTGGCGGCGCTCACTGCCGCTGGTCCAGGTTGGCGGCGCTCACCGCTGCCTGCCTGCGTTGGCGGCGATGATGCGGCTGATGTCCGCTTCGACGTCGGGGTCGGTGGCGGGCTGGGTGACGATCGCCTTGCCCGCCTGGCGGCCGAACGGCGTGCCGGAACGATCCGACGTATCGACCCGCGCGATGACCGACAGCCCGACGAGCAGCGGCCGTTCACGCAGTTCCTTCGGGTCGAGCGCGATCCGCACCGGCACCCGCTGCACGATCTTGATCCAGTTGCCGGTGGCGTTCTGCGGCGGCAGCAGCGCAAAGGCGTTGCCGCTTCCGGCGCTCATGCCGATCACCCGGCCGTGAAAAACCACGTCCGAGCCATAAATATCGGTCGTGATCTGCACTGGCTGGCCGACCCGGATGCCGGCAAGCTGGGTTTCGCGGAAATTGGCATCGACCCAGACCTGTTCGAGCGGCACCACCGCCATCAGCGGCGCGCCGGGCGCGATCTTCTGGCCGATCTGCACTGCGCGCCTTGCTACCGTGCCAGCGACGGGCGCGACGATGTGCATGTGGCTGCGCTGGATCGCCGCCAGCCGGTAGTTGGCGATTGCGGCCTGTACGGCCGGGTTGTTGCGGACGCCGGTGCCCTGCACCTGCGCTTCGGCCGTCGCGAGGTTGCCGCGCGCCACTTGCAGCGCCGCGGTTGCCGCCTTCACTGCGTCGGTCGCGTGGGCGACGTCTTCGCCGGATACGGCGCCGCCTGCCGCTGCCTGCCTGCGGCGGGCAAGGTCGCCTTCGGCCCGCGCCAGATTGATTTCGGCCTGGGCGATGGCGGCAGAGCCGCTGTCGACCTGCGACAGTCCGGCGCGGACGCCGCGCACCGCACGGCCGAGTTCCGCCGCCGCTGCCGCGACATTGGCGTCGGCCGTCGCCGGGTCCAGATCGACCAGCGGCTGGCCTGCGCGCACGCGTTCGGTGTCGTCGGCATAGAGGGCGACCACGGTTCCGGGGTCGCGGGCGGTCACCGTTATCATGTGGCCGTTCACATAGGCGTCGTCGGTCTGTTCGCTGGGCTGCATCAGGAACGTGCGCCACAGCGCATAGGCGATGACGCCAACGACGACCAGAATGCCGAGCAGCATGAGGAGCTTGCGCCGTGCCTGTGGCTTCCCGCTCTCGGGGCTGGTGGTTTCTGCTTCGGTCATCGGCTGGTCCTTGTCTCGGTATTGGCGGCCTCGACACCGGCGGCGAAGCCACCCCCGATCGCGGCCATCAGGCGGACGCGGGCGATCACCCGGTCGGCCTGCAGATTTGCTGCCTGCTGGCGGGCGTCGAGCAGGCGGAGTTCGGCGCCGATCAGATCGGAACGCGCGCCAAGACCTGCCGCGACACGGCTGTCGTCCATGCGGCGAAGGTCGGCGAGGCCGCTTTCCACCCGGTGCTGTGCTTCGATATCGGCGTCGAGGCGGCGGATGCCGGTCAGCGCGTCGGCGGCTTCGCGGACGGCGGCCAGCACTGCGCCGTTATAGCCGGCGATCGCTGCATCGAGGCTGGCGCCTGCACCGGCATATTCGGCGCGAATCCGGCCGCCGTCGAAGATCGGCAGGTGCAGCGCCGCCCCCGCGCCCGAGGTAAAGGCACGGCCGGTGAACAGGTTGTCGAGGCCGAGCGCCTGCAAGCCCACCAGCCCCGTCAGGTTGATGTTCGGGTAATAGGCCTTGGCGGCAACCTGCTGCCCGGCGGTCGCCGCCGTGATGCGCGCCTTCGCCGCCAGAATGTCGGGGCGGCGCGCCAGCAGATCGGCGGGCAGGGCGGCGGGCAGCGCCAGCGCATCGCCCGGTTGCAGCGCCGTCTGCCCGATCCCCGCATAATAGTCGGCGCCCCGGCCCGCCAGTTGCGCCAGCGCATGCACCACTGCTTCGCGTTGCTCTCTGGCGCGCAGTGCCTGCTGGCGCGCGGCCGTTGCCAGCGTTTCGGCGCTGCGCACGTCGATATCGCTGGCAAGCCTGCTGTCGCGCCGCAGTCTGGCCAGCTTCAGCAACTCGTCCTGCCGGGTTACGGCGGCATCGGCGACTTCGATCAGCCGTTCGGCGCGCGACAGTTCGACATAGGTCTGGACGACGCCTGCCGCGAGTGCCTGCCGCGCGGCCTCTCGGTCGAGCAGGCTTGCGTCGACGCCCGCCCGCGCCTGCCGGATAGCGTCGGCCTGTCGGCCCCAGAAATCCAGCGTCCAGCCGAAATTCGCCTGCGCGTTGCCGATGCTGCGCACGCTGCCGCCATAGGGCGGCGGGATGGTGTAGGCGCCGCTCAGTCGCTGGACCTGCGTGTCGCCCCCGGCCGAAAGCTGCGGCGCCAGCACCGATTGCGCGCCGGAAACCGTGGCCTCGGCCATGTGAATGCGCGCGAGTGCGGCATCGAGATCGGGGTTGGCGGCCAGCGCATCGCCGACGATTCGGTCGAGCTGGCTGTCGCCGAGCGCCTTCCACCAGCTTTCGGATACGGCGGGCGCCGGAGCGGCCCCCAGCCCGACCGCAGTTGCGGCAAGCGGCGCAACCTTTGGTTTGGCGTCGGGCGCGGTGCAGGCCGTCAGCGCCAGCGACGAGGCCAGCAGCAGGGCAGGCAGGTGGCGTTCAGGCTTCATTCGCTGTCTCCCTGCCCGGCGATGACGTCCAGGCCGGTCATGGCTTCAAGCCGGCCGACGATCAGCGCCAGCGTCGAGATGAGGTCCGCGACCTGCTCTGCGGTGAAGCCGTCGAGGATCCGGTTCCACAGGCCCTGCACGCGCGCCGCAAGCACGGCTACGGTTTCGCGGCCGGTGGCGGTGATCTCCAGCCTTGTTGCGCGGCGGTCGCCCTGCATCGGCCTGCGGCAGACGAGGCCCTTTTCCTGCAACTGGTCGACGAGCCGGGTCATGGCGCCGCTGTTGTGGCCCATGTGGCGGGAAAGCTCGGCGGCGGTCGTCGCGGTGCCGTTCAGCAGCAGTGCCAGCATGATCCACTGGGTGAAGCTGATTTCGGCATCGGCAAACGCTGCATGTGCGGATGCCATCGACAGCTTGCTGGCGCGGTGCACCAGATAGCCAAGCGAGCGGCGCGGCGCGAGGAGATCGATCGTGTAGTTCTGGTTCATGATTATGTGCCGGAGCAATTACTGCCGAAGCAGCTATTCCTGTGTGCGCGTGATTTCAAGCAAAATCCCCGTCGCACACGGCATCCGTTCCATGCACTGCGCGCATGGCTGGCCGGTCAGGCGATCAGATAGCGTTCCAGCGTGTCGTGGAAATTGCGAATGCCCTGTTCCAGCCCGCCCAGTTCCAAGACCGGCACCGCGCCGGAGGCCAGCCCCTTCTGCCCGGCTTCGGCGGCGCCGAAATCCTCGGTTCCGAATACCTGTCCGTCCAGCAGTTCCCAGCTTCGGCGCCAATGCGCTTCGGCTTCGGGGGTGGCGGGTTTCTCGGGGATCAACATGAAATCCTCGACCAGCGTTTCATCGACGGCCTGCGGCATCACCACCATCAGGTTCACATAGTCGGGGCTGGCGATCACCACCGTCGCCGGGAACAACTGATAGGCATAGGTGACGACCCGGCGCAGTGCAGCCCAGTCGGCAAAGTCCACACCATCGAGACCGCCGACCCGCACCACCGCCGATCGCGCATGCGGGCCGATCTTGTCGGCAGCGGCGACGCCGTCGCGGAAAAACCGCGCGATCGAATTCTGGTGCAGCCGCTGGACATGGTAGCTTTCGAGGAACGCATCCATGACAAGCTTCCAGTTCGCCCGCACCCGGTGGGTGTTGCGCGCATGGAGGTGCATGCCGCCAAGGCCGAGCGCATCGAAATCGGCGCCGAGCGGGCCGGTTGCAAACGAAAAATCGGGCTGCGGCGGGCGATGCGGCGCGGCCCAGATCAGGCCGCCGGCTTCGGCCGATGGCACTTCCGCCAGCCCCATGGTCTGGCGGTCGAGGCCGGGAAAGGTTTCGGCGCGCGGCAGCCCGCGCAGGCTGCCGTCTGCCGCATAGGACCAGGCATGATAGGGGCAGACGACCACAGGCGCGCGAACCGGTTCCGCCGCATCGAGGAGGCGGGTGCCCCGGTGGCGGCAGGCGTTCAGGAAGATGCGTAAGTGGCCGTCGTTGCCGCGCGCCAGCAGCAGCGGCGCGCCGAAGCCATCGTGCGTCGCCCATGTGCCCGGCTGGGGCAGCATCGCCGACGGGCCGAGGACGACGGGGTGCCTTGCGAACAGCAGTTGCTGTTCGGCGGCGAAGCGTTCGGATGCCAGATAGACGCTGGCGTCGATCGTCGAACGAATGAAATCCGTTGGTGGCGGGGTGTCGCGGCAGCGTGCGGCAAGGGCAAGCTGCGCGTCTGTCGGCGCCGGACGCCGGGAGGGGCTGGCCGCATTCACCTGCACAGCATGGATTTGCGGGTGGCGCTTCGCAACCGCTGTTTTCTTTCAGGGAAAAAGCGGGCAGGAACGGGGCATGCAGGATCAACGAGCGGCGCGTCGCGGCTGGGGGGAGGCCCTTCGCCCCTATCTTCAGAAAGCGCCGCTGGGCGCGTTGCTGCTGGGGCTGTCGTCGGGCGCACCATTCGCCATGATCGCCTCGACCTTGACCACGAGGCTTGCGGAATCGGGCATCGACAAGAAAACCGTCACCGCCTTTGCGCTGACGTTCCTGCTTTATAATTTCAAGTTCCTGTGGGCGCCGTTCGTCGATCGCGTGCGGCTGCCGGTGCTGGCGGGCCTGCTGGGCCAGCGCCGGGCGTGGCTGTTCCTGATCGCCTTTGCAACGCTGGCGGCGATCATGTGGCTGGGGCAGGTCGATCCACTGAGAGACATGCGGCAGATGGTGATTGCGGCGCTTGCCGTCGCCTTTTTCGGCGCCACCTTCGATGTGATCATCGACGCCTACCGCATCGACAGCCTGACGCCCGAACAGTTGGGCGCCGGTTCCGGCATGAGCCAATATGGCTGGCGGCTGGGATCCGCCGGGGCGGGCGCCGTGGCGCTGCTGGTTGCGGGGCGGATGGGCTGGGGCGCGGCCTATGCGGCGGCGGCGCTGTTCGCGGTGCCTGCGGTGCTGGCCGGTCTGCTGCTGGGGGAACCGGTGCGCCGGCTGGCGGTGTTGCAGGCGGAAAAGCCGGCGCCTGTTTTCGCGCGCATCCGGTCGGCGTTCGTCGATCCGCTGGCGGATTTCCTTCGCCGCCCCAATGCGTGGCTGGTGCTGCTGTTCGTCGTCATTCACAAGCTCGGGGATACGCTGGCGAACCTTTCGCTGAGGCTGATGCTGGCCGACCTCGGCTTTTCCAAGGATGCGATCGCCGCCTACGATGTCGGCTTCGG
This sequence comes from Sandaracinobacteroides sp., assembly GCF_057137845.1. Lineage (NCBI taxonomy): Bacteria > Pseudomonadati > Pseudomonadota > Alphaproteobacteria > Sphingomonadales > Sphingosinicellaceae > Sandaracinobacteroides > Sandaracinobacteroides sp. Next base: position 9,655 of record NZ_DBNHFX010000195.1, read on the forward strand.
GCTGGTTGCGACGCTGGTCGGTATCTTCGCCGGCGGCATCGTCTATGCCCGGCTCGGCATGATGCGTGCCGTCATGCTTGGCCTGGTGCTGATGGCGATATCCAACCTCGGCTTTGCCTGGCTTGCAACGATGGGGCCGGTGAACTGGGCGCTGGCGGTGGCGATCGGCTTCGAGAATTTCGCCAGCGGCGTCGGCGGTGTCGCCGTCGTCGCCTATCTGAGCTGGCTTTGCGATCTGCGGTTCACGGCAACGCAGTTCGCGCTGTTGTCGGCGATGGCGTCGATTCTGGGCCGCTTCGTGCAGGGCACCACGGCCGGGGCGATGATCGAGGCGCTGGGCTTCGTGGACTTCTATCTGCTGACCGCCGTTCTGGCCTTGCCCGGTATCGCCCTATTCTACTTGCTGATGCGGCGCGTGCCGCCAGCGCCGGAAACTGCGGCCGGCAGCGAACCGTGATCGGGGTGCTGCGCGCGCTGGGGGCGGCAGTGGCGCAAAGCGGGCGCACCGCGCCGGCCCTGCCGCAGATGGTCCTGCTTCCGGGCGGCGAGCAGTTGCCGCTGCGCGCCAGCATCCATCCGCGCGCGCGGCGCATGTCGATCCGCCTCTGTTCGGCTACCCGCACCGTCAGGCTGACGCTGCCGCCGGGCACCGGCCACCGGCGGGCAATGGCCTTCCTCGACGAGCATCGCGGCTGGATCGCCCGGCAGGTTGCCGAACGCCTGCCGCCGGCCATTCCGTTCCGTCCGGGGGTGGTACTGCCGGTTGCCGGAACCGAACTGCAACTGGCAAGCGGCAGCGGCCGCCATGTCCGCCGCGAAGCGGACCTGCTGCTGGTTCCCGGCGACGGAGACCTTTATGCCGGGCGGGTGAAGCGCTGGCTGACGGCCGAGGCGCTGGCGCTGCTGGAGCCGGAAACCCGCGCGCTTGCGGCCACGATCGGCCACGACGTGCGGCGGGTGCAGGTGGGCGAGTTCCGCAGTCGCTGGGGCAGTTGTTCTTCGGACGGGCGCATCGCCTATAGCTGGCGGTTGCTGCTGGCGCCGCCGCATGTGCGCGAAGCGGTCGTGGCGCACGAAGTGGCGCACCTCAGCGACCATGATCACAGCCCGCGCTTCTGGCAGACCGCGACCACGCTGCTCGGCCGCCCGCACGACGAAGCGCGCGCATGGCTTCGCGCGCATGGGCCGCAACTGATGCGCTACGGCGCTCGCGCTTGACCGAACCGGCCTGAACTCAGGCAGGTTTTGCGGCGCGGGCGTCCTCGATGGCCTTTTTCAGCGTATCATGGCCGACCGCGCCCGAAAGGATCTGGTTGCCGATCACATAGCTTGGCGTGCCGGTCAGCCCCAGCGCGCGGCCCAGTTCCAGATTCTTCTGGACTTCGCCACGGATCGCCTTCGAATCGAGGTCGGCTGCAACCTTGCCTTCATCGAGACCGGCGCCGCGCACGCTGGCGATCAGGCGTTCCTGGCTGAGCGCGCCCTGCCCGCCGAACACGCTGGCGTAGAATTTCCCATATCGCCCCTGTTCCGCCGCCGACAGGCTGGCCAGCGCGAAACGCTCGCTCTCGGGGCCTAGCACCGGGAAATCGCGGAACACCACCTTCAGCCTGCTGTCCTCGCGCAGGAGGCGTTCGACGTCGGCCGAGGATTTTCGGCAATAGGGGCAGTTGTAATCGAAGAACTCGACCAGCACGACGTCGCCATCTTTGGCGCCTGCCCATGCGCCGGCGAACGGCGTTTCGATCGCCTTGCGGTTGCTGGCCAGCAGCTTCTCTACCTCGCGCTGTTGCAGGCGGTTGATGGCTTCCGGAATGATTTCCGGATTGGCAAGGATGGTTTCCCGCACCAGCGCTTCCATTTCGGCGCGGCTGCCGGGCGCGGGCGCGGCGCGCTGCTGCACGACGAAGGTGCCGGCAAGCGCGATCAAAAGCCCGAGGCCGAGGCCGCCCGCCCACCACGTCCAGTGGGCGACCGCGCCCTGCCGCAGCGCGCTCCATGCGCCTGCCGTGACTGGCGGCGCGGGGTTGTCGGCGGCTTCGGTCGGCAACGGTTGGTCAGCGCTCATCACGGCCCTTTTTCTTCTTCGAATCCTCGACCCGGTTCTTCGACACCTGCACGATGTCCTGCGCGCGTGTCCACTCGGGCGTGTCGGCGGGCAGGCCCTGCACAGCCGTCATCGCCGCGTTCAGTGCAGCGCGCGGGTCGCCGCCCGACAGGGTCAGCCGCTCGGCGGTCGCCAGCGCCAGCCGGGGCTGGTCGCCCTTGCGTTCGTAAACGGTTTCCAGTTGCAGCCAGGCGAAGGGGTTGTCGTTGTCGCGGGCAAGGGCTGTGCGCAACACCTTCTCGGCCTCGTCGAGGGTTGCCGGGCTGCGGTTGCGTTCGCCCGTCAGCACCAGCGCATGCCCCAAGGTGCCGGCGATCAGCGGATTGCCCCCCGTCAGTTCCACGGCCTTCCTGAGCGGCGGGATCGCTTCATCGACCCGGCCCGATTCCAGCAGCACCTGCCCCTTCATTTCCAGGAGATAGGGGTCGGCAGGCTGTGTCTTCAGCAGCGCATCCAGTTCGGCGATCGCCTTGTCGGGCTCGGCCATCTTGTGAAAGGCGTAGGCCCGCGCCACCCGAGCGGGCGGGCTGGTGTCGGTCAGCGGATAGGCCTTCAGCGTGTCTTTCGGATCCGACAGATAGCCGATCAGCTTGGCGCGCACCCGCTGATAGCGGGCCTGCAACACCGGATCGGCGCCCTTGTTCCACGACGGCGAGTCTTTCAGCACGCCTTCGAGCGCGGTGATCCTTTCCCCGGACAGCGGGTGGGTGCGGTTGTAGCTGTTGTCCTGCGGGATCGCGAGGCGATATTCCTGCCCCTGAAGCTGGCGGAAGAAGCTGATCATGCCGGTGCCGTCGACGCCGGTTGCGGCAAGATAGCGGGCGCCAGCCTGATCGGCGCGGCTTTCCTGTTCGCGGCTGAAGGCAAGGAACTTGCCAAGTGCCGCCTGCTGCCCGGCCATCATCGCAGCCATGCCCGCATCGCCCGCGCCCGCCGCCATCAGCGCCGCGCCCACCACCAGCGACAACAGGGTGATGCTGGTTGCAGGCGCTGCCCCCTCGTTGAAGCGGACGGCGTGGCCGCCCGCCACATGCCCCAGTTCGTGCGCCAGCACGCCCTGCACCTCGCGGACATCCTTTGCCGCGATCAGCAGGCCGGAATAGAAATAGACGCCTTGCCCCAGTGTCGCGAAGGCGTTGATCTCGTCCGAGCCGACCAGCGAAATGCTGACCGCGCGCGGATCGAGACCGGCTGCCTTCATCAGCGGGTCGCCCAGATCGCGGAACAATTGCTCGGTTTCGGCGTCGCGCAGCAGCGACTGGGCGCGGGCGGGCGTGCTCCATGCCTGCACCAGCACGAAGGCAAGAAGCGCCAGCAAGGCGGTCGGAATGCGCGTCCGGTTCATCCTTGTCCTGTCGGGGCCGCCAGCAATCGCATGACGGCGGGTTGCCCATTAGTCCCCCTCCTGTCTAGAGGGTCGGCTTTCCATCGCCTGAACGGACGGGGATCCTACTGTGACGAAGCTCATTGCCGGCAACTGGAAGATGAACGGCCTCAGGTCTGACATCGCCCAACTGGATGCGCTGCTTGCGGTCCCTGCGCCCGCTGGTGTCGAACTGCTGCTGTGCCCGCCGGCGACGCTGCTTGCGGCTTTTGCCGAACGGGCGCGCGGAACCCATGTCGGCATCGGCGCACAGGATTGCCATGCAGTGGCAGCGGGTGCGCACACCGGCGACATATCGGCGGAAATGCTGGCCGATTCGGGGGCGACGCATGTGATCGTCGGCCATTCCGAGCGCCGCGCCGACCACGCCGAGGGCAATGCAATCGTGCACGCGAAGGCGCTGGCAGCGGTGCGCGCCGGGCTGGTGCCGATCGTCTGCGTCGGGGAAACGCTGGTGGAACGCGATGCCGGCCGGACGCTCGATGTGATCGCGGCGCAGCTCGATGGTTCGGTGCCACCCGAAGTCACGAATCTCGTCATCGCCTATGAGCCGGTCTGGGCGATCGGCACCGGCCGCACGCCGACGGTCGGGCAGGTGGCCGAAGTGCATGCGGCGATCGCTGCCCGCGCACCGGGCAGGCGCATTCTGTACGGCGGGTCGGTGAAGCCGGCAAACGCGGCCGAACTGCTGTCGGTGCCGCATGTCGACGGGGCGCTGGTCGGCGGCGCCAGTCTGAAGGCCGCAGATTTTCTGGGGATTGCGGCAGGCGCGCCGGCATGATCCTCGTCATCGACAACTACGACAGTTTCACCTTCAATCTGGTGCAATATCTTCAGCAACTGGGCGCCGAGGTGACGGTGGCCCGTAACGATGCGCTGACCGCCTCCGAGGCCTTGGCGCGGCAGCCGCAGGCGATCCTGCTGTCGCCGGGGCCGTGCACCCCGGACGATGCGGGCATCTGCCTCGACCTTATTGCGGCGGCGGCCGATGCGCGGATGCCTTTGCTGGGGGTCTGCCTCGGGCATCAGTCGCTCGGGCAGGCGTTCGGCGGGCGGGTGGTCAGGGCGCCGACCTTGATGCACGGCAAGACCAGCCCGGTGCAGCACGGCGGAAGTTCGGTGTTCCAGGGCCTGCCGTCGCCGTTCACGGCGACCCGCTACCACAGCCTGATTGTCGAGCGCGACGGCCTGCCCGACACGCTGGAAATCACTGCATGGTCGGATGACGGGCTGATCATGGGCCTCGCCCACCGCGAACTGCCGCTGCACGGCGTGCAGTTCCACCCCGAATCGATCGCGACGGAACATGGCCATGCGCTGCTGGCGAATTTCCTCGATATTGCCGGCATCGCGCACCGAAGCCCGGAAGGCCTGCACGCATGAGCCGCAGTTTGCACCGGCTGCCCGATCCGGCGAAACCGCTCGACCGCGAGGCGGCGGCCGAAGCCTTCGACGCCATCATCACCGGCGATGTGGCCGACAGCGATATTGCCGCCTTTCTGGTGGCGCTGGCCGAACGTGGCGAAACCGCCGACGAACTGGCGGCTGCCGCCAGCGTGCTGCGGCGGCTGATGCTGCCGATCGCCGCCCCTGAAGGGGTGATCGACCTGTGCGGCACCGGCAGCGACGGGGCGCACAGCCTGAACATTTCCACGTCGACCACCTTTGTCGTTGCTGCCTGCGGGGTGCCGGTGGCCAAGCACGGCAACCGCAGTGCCTCGTCGCGTTCGGGTGCAGCCGATGTGCTGGAAGCTCTGGGCTGGAAAAGCGATCTGCCGCTCGACCGGGTAGAGGCCTGCCTTTTCGAAACCGGCATGACGTTCGTGTTCGCCCAGCGCCACCACCCGGCGCTGGCGCGCGTTG
>NZ_DBNHFX010000196.1:0-13447 GCF_057137845.1 Sandaracinobacteroides sp.
GCCTGTCCGTCGACGGGCCATTGGGTGTGGAAACCGTCGTCGCCCGCGCCGACCCTTCGTTGGCGATGGCGGGCGTTGCGGTAACTCTGCCGCCAGCGGCCTTCCTGCAGGCGACGGCCGATGGCGAAGCCGCGCTGGTGTCGGCAATGCAGTCGGTCGCCGGGCGTTCGAAGCGCGTGGCTGACCTGTTCGCGGGCTGCGGCACGTTCAGCTTTCCTCTGGCGGCAAAGGCGCGCGTCGAAGCGATCGACGGTACCGGGGCGGCGATCCGCGCGCTTGAAACCGCCGCGCGGCGGGCGGAGGCGCGTATCGGCACGCAACATCGCGATCTGTTTCGCAAGCCCCTGTCGGCAGACGAGTTGAACGCGTTCGATGCAGTTGTGATCGATCCCCCGCGCGCTGGGGCGCAGGCGCAGTGCGCGAATCTGGCCCTCAGCCGGGTGCCGGTCGTTGCCGCTGTCAGTTGCAATCCCGCGACCTTCGCGCGCGATGCTGAAACACTGGCGAGGGGAGGCTACACGCTGCACCGGCTGTGGCCGGTCGCGCAGTTCCGCTGGTCGACCCATGTTGAACTGGTGGCCGAATTCCGGCGCTGAGCATCGCCGCTGGTCAGCGGCGATCCGGCATGGCAGAAAGCGGACGAGAGAGGGATGGGAGGATATGATGGCCCGAACCCTCGTCGCAGCCTTGTTGTTTTGTGCTGTCACTACTTCGGCTGCGTGTGCTGCCGTGTTTGATCCGCGCGACCACCGCCGCCCGCTTGCCGGACAGCCAACCGAGATCATGGTGTTGGGGACACCCCACCTTGCCAACCTTGGCGGTGGGTTTTCACCGGACAACCTGCGATTGCTGATCGAACGGCTGTCTGGCTGGAAGCCTGCCGCGATCGCATACGAGGGATTGTCCGGTATCGAATGCGAAGGAATTCGCCGGAATGCCGCCCTTTACCCAGAGGGGACACCAGACGATTATTGTTTTGATCCAGCCGCTGCCGGACAAGTTGCCGGGATGGACGTGCTGGCGGCAACCATCGCGGCTGGACAGATGCTGGCCGATCCGGCGATTGGGCGGGAACCAGCGCAGCGCCGGCGCCTAGCCCTGCTGTTCCTCGCCGCCGGAGAGCGCGCGTCAGCACTGGTGCAATGGTTGCAGCTCCCTCCATCGGAAAGGCGCGCAGACGACGGGCTTACAGAAGCTGCTGTCTGGCGACTGAAATCGCCGATGCAAACTAGGGGGATACATCCAGGGGGCGGAGCCGGCCGGGCCCGCCCCCTTGTTTTAAACGAGCCTGTGCGCCTCAGTCGTTGAAGATCGACGCCCAGCGATGCTTGGGGCGGCTCTTCCAGGCGCCACGGTGATAGGCGTCGGAGGCCAGCAGCGGGATGACGCTGCCTGCCTCGGCATAGACCATCTGTTCGTGCACGGTCTGCACCTTGCCCCAGCTCGCCGCTTCCTGCAGCGTCGAGGACGAGCAGGCGCCGTCGCGCACGTCGGCAACGGTGATCTGCACGGCATATTTGTGCATTTCCACATCTTCGTGGCCAAGGATTTCCGCGCACACAACGGTATCCTGAATGAAGTTTTTCGGCACGCCGCCGCCGATCATCAGCAGGCCCGAAGCACCCGCCTTGATTTTGATGTCGGTCAGTTCGCGAAAGTCGGCGATCGCGTCGAGGACCATGTAGGGTTTGCCTGCCTTCATACGCTCGACCTGGTGCTTCACCAGCCCGAACCCGGCCGACGAGTCGACGAACGCCGGGCAGAACACCGGGACGTCATGTTCGTAGGCGAGGCGGACGAGGCTGTTCTCCTTCTTGCCGTGCTGCGCAAGATATTTCCCCATCTCGCGGATGAAGGCGCGGCTGGAATAGGCCTTTGGCTCGAGGCTGTCGGCGATCTGGCCGATGGTCGAGTCGCAATCCTGCAGTTGCTCTTCGTCGATGTAGGTGTCGTAGATGCGATCAATGTACAGTGATCTCAATGTATTGTCGTCGGGAATTTCCAGCGCTTGATAATGTTTGTGGCCAAGGCCTTCGAAGAAATCCATATCGACGATCGACGCACCGGTGGCGACCACGGCATCGACCATGTTGTTGCGCACCAGATCGGCATAGAGGTCCATGCAGCCGCCGGCCGACGTGGAACCGGCGATCACCAGGAAGATCGTCGCGTCCTTGTCTTCCAGCATCTGGTTGTAGATGCGGGTGGCGCGGGCAAGATCACGGCTGGTGAAGCTCATGTTCGCCATCTGGTCGATGATCGGGCGGGCATCGAAGCTTTTAATGTCGATGTGTTCGACCTGCTTCGAAAGAAGCTCGGCCTTGCGCTGCGGGTTCACTTGGTCGGTCATGCGTTGCTCCAAACGGGAAAATTCCCCCGCACAGTGTGCTGGCGGGGGAGGGTTTTCATGAACGGTTGATGGGCCAGCTAGCTGCGGGCGACAAGCCCCAGCGGCACCACATTTTCGGGAATGCGTGGGCTGCCGCCAACAGGAATCAGCGACGCCATCGGTGCATCGGAAACGGCAACGGTTTCGCCTTCGCCGAATCCGTTGAAGCCGGTGCGCATGGCCTGCCCATAGGCACCCAACTGGCCGATCTCGATATAGTCGCCGGATTTCACGTCTGCCGGAAGGACGAACGGGCCTTTCATGTGGTCCATGTCGTCGCAGGTGGGGCCATAGAATGAAAAATCCATGGTTTCTGCGGCCGATCCATCCGCCCGCACCAGACGGACCGGATAGCGCCAGTCGACATGGGCGGCGTCGAACAGCGAACCATAGGCGCCGTCGTTGATGTAGAGTTCGTTGCCCCGGCGCTTTTCGACGCGAACCAGCACGCTTGCGTAGTCCGCCGAGAGCGCCCGACCAGGCTCGCACCAGAGTTCGGCCGAATAGGATACCGGCAGTTGCTCGAACGAGCGCTCGATGACGGCGAAATAGGTTTCGAGGCTTGGCGGCTCCATTCCCGGGTACGAGCTTGGAAAGCCGCCGCCCACGTCGATCACGTCGACGGTGACGCCGGCCTCTACGATCGCGGCGCGCACGAAGGCCATGGCATCGGCATAGGCCGCAGGGCTCATGGCCTGCGAGCCGACATGAAAGCAGATGCCCAGCGTGTCGGCGGCCTGCCGGGCCGCCAGCAGCAGGGCAGGGGCTTCGGCGACGCCGATACCGAACTTCGATGCAAGGCTGAGCTTCGAGTGCGCCGACGAAACCTTGAGGCGTACGCAGAGCGTCAGGTCGCTTGCGGGGGTTCCGTCGGTCGCGCAGGCGCGGACGATCTTCTGCAACTCTTCGTGGGTGTCGAGGCTGAAGATGCGCACGCCATGCACATGGTAGGCTTCGTGAATCGCTTCCTCGGCCTTCACCGGGTGCATGAACGCCAGCACTGCTTCAGGCAGCAGGCCGCGCACCAGCCGGACCTCGGCGATAGAGGCGACGTCGAAATGGCGGATTCCGCCTGCCCACAGGGTTTCGATGAGGTGCGGCGATGGATTCGCCTTCACCGCATAGAAGCTCTTGCCGGAAAATGCCGTTACGAAGAAGCGCGCTGCATCGAGTGCGGCTTCGGGACGGACGAGGGTTACGGGAGCTGCCGGTCGCAGCTCGCGCGCTACCCCCAGCGCGTTATGGCTCGCGTGCAATTCAAGGGACCTCCACAAGGCAGTTGACGACAAGCTGCCTTGCGGTGGAAGTCCCATGGGGCAGCGGGGGGCATATGGGATCGTCGGACCGCGCTGTAAAGGGAAAAATGTGCCGTTTGCGCCAGCAGGTTGGGAACGCGGCACAGACGGTCATCGCCCGAGTGGCGCGGGCCGCGGTTTCGGGCCTCAGTGCTGCTGCCGGGCGGCTACGAAATCGGCCAGCGAGCCGATGCTTTCGAACAGCTCGCCGCTGACGTCATCGTCGTCGATCAGGATATGGAATCGATCCTCCAGCGCTGTCAGCACCGTGGCGACCGCCATCGAATCGAGTTCCGGCAGGTTGCCGAACAACGGCGTGGAGCGGTCAAGCGACGCCGTGATCGCCGGGTCGAGCGAAAGCACTTCGCCCAAAACGGCAACGAGTTGCTGCACAAGGCTGTCGGGGGCGGTGGTCAGGCGTTCCACGTTCTTTCTCGCGCTTTCTCGTGGGTTGCTCGCCGGGCTGTCCGGCGCTCCGGCAAGGTCGCGCGGCATAGCTTTGCCCGGCCGCCATTGCAACTGCGGCCGCCCGCCCATAGAAGCGCCGGGCAATGGCAACGCCCTTCGTCAAGATGCATGGCCTCGGCAATGATTTCGCCATCTTCGATGCGCGCGATGCCGATATCCCGATGCCGCAACAGCGTGTGCGCTTGCTGGCCGACCGGCGGCTTGGCATCGGCTGCGACCAGTTGATCCGGCTTGAGCGGTCCGTCATCGCCGACGTGTTCATGCGCATCTTCAACCCCGATGGCTCGGAGAGCGGCGCCTGCGGCAACGCCACGCGCTGCGTAGCGCACATGCTGGGCGGCAACGTCAGGATCGAGACGGCGACCGGCGTGCTGACGGCGGAAGCAGCAGGGGCGGCGATCGCAGTGGATATGGGGGCGCCCCGGTTCGGCTGGGACGAAATCCCGCTGGCCTTTGCGATGGATACGCTGGCGCTGCCGCTTGGCTGGGGCGCGCTTTCCAATCCCGTTGCCGTCGGTATGGGAAACCCGCACGCGGTGTTCTTCGTCGATGATGTGGCGGCGGTTCCACTGGAGGCGCTTGGCCCTGAAATCGAGGTCGACCCGGTGTTTCCTGAGCGCGTGAATGTGAACGTCGCGCAAGTGGTGGGCCGGAACCATTTGCGCCTGCGCGTCTGGGAACGTGGCGCCGGGCTGACGCTGGCCTGCGGATCGGGCGCCTGTGCAACGTTTGCCGCCGCCCGCAGGCGGGGCCTCGTCGACGATAGTGCGAACGTGTCGCTTCCGGGGGGCGATCTGCTGATCGCCGAGACGGGAACAGGCGCATTGCGGATGACCGGGCCTGTCGCCACCAGCTTCACCGGCGAGACGCTGCTTTGAACGCAGCCACAATCCTGACGCATGGATGCCGCTCGAACCTTGCCGAACGCGATGCGCTGGCGGCCTTGGCCCCCGATGGCGCGACCGTCGTCAACAGTTGCGCAGTGACGGCCGAAGCGGTTCGCGATGCGCGGGCGGCGGTGCGCAAGGCGGCGGCGAACGGCCCGGTCTTTGTAACCGGATGCGCTGCAACCATCGAACCCGCGCGCTTTGCCGACCTTGCCCAGGTGATCCCCAACGCTGCAAAGTTCCGGCCGGAAAGCTGGGGGCGCACCGGCGAAGCGCCGGTGATCGCCACCCGGCAGAGCCGCGCCTTCGTTGCGATCCAGGATGGCTGCGATCACGACTGCACCTTTTGCGTGACGCGGCTTGCGCGCGGTGCTTCACGTTCGGTGCCAACGGCAACCGTGGTCGGCGAAATCGCGGCACTGGTGGCGAGCGGTGTCAGAGAAGTCGTGCTGACAGGGATCGACGCCACCAGCTACGGCCACGATCTGCCCGGCGCGCAATCGCTTGGGCGGCTGGTGCAGGCGGTACTGCTGGGGGTGCCCGATCTTCCCCGGCTGCGGCTGTCGTCGCTGGATGCGGCCGAGGCCGATGACGCGCTGCTGGAAGCCTTTGCCGACACGCGCCTGATGCCGCATGTGCATTTGTCGTTGCAATCGGGCGACGACATGATCCTGAAACGCATGAAGCGCCGCCACAACCGGGCAGACGCGCTGCGCCTGATCGAGCGATTGCACCGCGCGCGCGCCGGCATCGCCATCGGCGCCGATCTGATCGCCGGTTTCCCGACCGAGGACGAAGCAGCGCACCGGAACAGCCTGACGCTGATTGCGGATGCCGGGCTTGCCCATGCGCATATATTTGTGTTTTCGCCTCGCCCCGGAACTGCCGCCGCGCGGATGCCGCAGGTGCCTGCTGTTGCCGCCCGTGCCCGCGCGGCAGAACTGCGGGCGTTGGCGGCTGCACAGCACAATGCAGTGCAGCGGGCGATGTTGGGGCGCGAAACGGTGGTCGTCAGCGAGGGGAGGGCAGGCATCACCCCGAACGGCATGAAGATGCGGCTGGGCAGGCCGGCGCCGCGCGGCACGCTGGTGCGCTGCACCCCCACCAGTATCGAAAACGGAGAGTTGGCCGAATGAACGGCGATGACGTTACCCAGAAGGCCGGGTGGCTCCAGCGGATGCGAGACGGCCTGTCGCGCTCGTCGGAAAAGCTGGGGCAGAATCTGAACTTTCTGATCGGTGGCGGCCGCATCGAGGCCGAGGATCTGGAAACCGTCGAGGAAGCGCTGATCGCGGCCGATCTGGGGCCGACAGTTGCCGCGCGCATCGTCGGCAAGCTGGCCGAAGCGCGGCTTTCGGGCGACATCGACATGAGCCGCGTGCGCCAGACCGCCGCCGACGAGATTTCGGCCATACTGGCGCCGCTGGCGAAGCCATTGCTGGTGACTGCGTTCCCGCGCCCGCACACCATTCTGGTGGTCGGCGTAAACGGCAGCGGCAAGACGACGACGATCGCCAAGCTGGCGCATAATTTTCAGGAAGACGATTATTCCGTGCTGATGGCAGCCGGCGACACCTTCCGCGCGGCGGCCGTCGAGCAGTTGAAAATCTGGGGCGGCAGGCTTGGGATCCCGGTTATTTCCGGCAAGCCCGACGCCGATGCCGCAGGGCTGGCGTTCACCGCAATGGAGGAATCGCGCGCTTCGGGGCGCGATGTGCTGCTGGTGGATACGGCGGGGCGGCTGCAGAACAAGTCTGGCCTGATGGATGAACTGGCCAAGGTTCGCCGTGTGCTCGGGCGGCAGGCGCCCGGCGCCCCGCATGACACCATTCTGGTGCTCGACGCGACGACCGGGCAGAACGCCCTTTCACAGATCGAGATTTTCCGCGAGGTTGCAGGCGTGACCGGGCTGGTGATGACCAAGCTCGACGGGACTGCGCGCGGGGGCGTGCTGGTGGCGGCTGCCGAGAAATTCAAACTGCCGATCCACGCCATCGGCGTCGGCGAGAAGCTGGGCGACCTGCGACCGTTCGATGCAGCGGCCTTTGCGGCAGCCCTGACCGGAGCCAATTGATGCACGAACCCGTTGCCCGCCGGGAACTGACCGGCTGGAAGAAGCTGGCGGTCGATTTCGGGCCGCTGCTGGTGTTTTTCGCCGCCTATTCCCGCTTTGGCATTTTCGCCGGAACGGCCGCGTTCATGGCAGCGACAGCGGTGTCGATGGTCGCGGCCTGGCTGCTGGTGCGGCACATCCCGGCGATGACATGGTTTTCGGCCATTCTGGTTGGCGTATTCGGCGGACTGACGCTGTGGCTGAAAGACGAGACGTTCATCAAGATCAAGCCGACGATCGTGTTCCTGACATTCGCGGCGATCCTGTTTTTTGGCCTGTTTCGGCGCCGTAACTATCTGAAACTCATCATGGGTTCTGCGTTCGAAGGGTTGTCCGAACGCGGCTGGGAGCTGCTGGCCTGGCGCTGGGCTTTCTTCTTTCTGGTTCTGGCCGGCCTGAACGAGCTGTTCTGGCGCTTCTTTCCAACCAACATCTGGCTGCACTTCAAGCTGTGGGGCGACACTCTGCTGACGTTTGCCTTTGCGCTGGCGCAGATGCCGATGCTGACGCGGCATGGCCTGCGGCTGGAATCCAGGGCGGACGACAACTCCGGCGGCGGCGACAAGGGCTGACCGGCGGCGCGCTACCTCGCGTCCTTCAGGGGTTTTATTCCCGCGCCGTTTCCCTATCTTTTGGGGGCAACGGTTTTGAGGGAGAGATATGATGCGCGAGGCGCTGCGATTTTACATTGATGGTGCATGGGTCGAGCCTGCGGCCGGGTCTTCGGTGCTCGATGTGATCAATCCGGCGACGGAGGCTCCGATGGGCCGGATCGCTATGGGTGGCGCGGCCGATGTCGACCGTGCGGCGAAGGCAGCGCATGCGGCGTTTCCCGGTTTCAGCCGCTTCACCGTGGCCGAGCGTCTGGAGCTTCTGGGCGCGATCGCAGCCGAGTATCAGAAGCGCTACCCCGAGATTGCGGCGGTCATCACCGAGGAGATGGGCGCGCCTTCATGGCTTGCCAGCCAGGCGCAGGCGGCGCTTGGCGTCGGCCATTTTCAGACGGCGATGGCGGTGCTGAAGGATTATCGCTTCGACGAGGAGCGCGGCGGCACGCTGATCGCCAGGGAACCGATCGGTGTTTGCGGCTTCATCACGCCGTGGAACTGGCCGATCAACCAGATCGCCTGCAAGGTGGCACCAGCGCTGGCGGTTGGCTGCACCATGGTGCTGAAGCCTTCGGAAGTAGCGCCGTTCAACGCCATCCTGTTTGCCGAAGTGCTGCATGCAGCCGGTGTGCCCAAGGGCGTGTTCAATCTGGTGAACGGCGATGGGCCGACGGTGGGCGCGGCGATCTCCAGCCATCCCTTGATCGACTGCGTAAGCTTCACCGGCTCGACCAGAGCCGGCGTCGAGGTGGCGCGCAGTGCGGCGCCCTCGGTGAAGCGCGTGAGCCAGGAACTGGGCGGCAAGTCGCCGAACATCGTTCTGGATTCGGCCGACCTCCAGAAGGCGGTGGCCGGTGGTGTGCAGGCGATGATGATGAATTCCGGGCAAAGCTGCAACGCACCCAGCCGGATGTTCGTTCCACGCGCCAAGATGGAGCAGGCCAAGGCGATCGCCAAGGCGGCAGCGGAATCGGCGACCGTTGGCGACCCGACCGGCAACCACCAGCTTGGGCCGGTGGTGTCCGAGGTGCAGTTCAACAAGATTCAGGGCCTGATCCAGAAGGGGATCGACGAAGGCGCAACGCTGGTGACCGGCGGTGTCGGCCGACCGGACGGGCTGGACAAGGGCTATTATGTGAAGCCCACGGTGTTTGCCGACGTCACCAACGACATGACCATCGCCCGCGAGGAAATCTTCGGCCCGGTGCTGACGATGCTTGCCTATGACAGCCTCGATCAGGCGATCGACGAGGGCAATGACACGCCCTACGGCCTTGCTGCCTATGTGCAGGGCCCGGAAGCCGAAGCGCGCGCCGTGGCCCGCAGGCTTCGCGCCGGGCAGGTGAACCTGAACGGCGCCCAGCTTGACTTCATGGCGCCGTTCGGCGGCTACAAGCAGTCGGGCAACGGTCGCGAATGGGGCGACCACGCATTCGCCGAGTTCCTTGAAACCAAGGCGATCATCGGATGGGCGGCGCCCGCGCAGGCTGCTGAATAACAGCGTGCGGGCAGTGAAATGGCTTGCGGGGGTGCTGGGCGCCCTTGCGGCCTTGCTGATCGTGTTTCTGGCGGTCGGGTTGTGGAATGCAACCCGGCCGCCCGTTGTTGTGCGCATGAACATGGAACTGGCGGGTCTGCCCCCCGGCAGGCAGGTTCGTGTGCTGCTCATGTCGGACATCCACTTCGGCTATCCCGACATGCGCACACGGCGGCTTCTGGGGATCGTTGCCCGCGCCAATGCGCTGAAGCCGGATCTGATATTGCTGGCCGGCGACTATATGGGCGGAAAGCTGCTCGACTGGCCCGGCTCGATGCTGGAAGAAGCGCTGCCGCCGCTTGCCGGGCTGAAGGCGCCGCTTGGCGTGTTCGCGGTGCCCGGCAACCACGACGAGCAGACGTGGACGCCGCGCATCATGGCGAACCTCGTTCGGCCGACGCTGCTGGTGAACCGCAACGTCGATGTGGGACCGCTGGTCGTGGCCGGGATCGACACGATTGCCCACAGCGCCCGGCCGGGGCAGGCGCTGGCAGGCATCCCCGCCGGCAAGCCGGTGCTGGTGTTGCGCCATGAAGGCGATGCGATGCAATATCTTCCGCCGCTTCGCGCCAATCCGGCGATTGCTCTTGCCGGGCATACCCACGGCGGGCAGGTAGTTCTGCCGTTTGTCGGATCGGTTGGCGATCGCTGGTCTGGCGATCCGCTGTGCCGGCGCGGCCTGTGCGAAGTGAACGGATGGCGCCTGCTGGTGACATCCGGTGTCGGTACCAGCGTGCTTCCGATCCGCTTTGGTGTGGCGCCCGAAATGGTGCTGATCACCCTTCGGGCGCCAGATGCCGCCTATTCCACCGGCAGGAAATCCGCGACCGAAAGGTAGCGCTCGCCGGTGTCGTAGTTGAAGCCGAGGATACGCGCCTTGGGGCCAAGATCGGGCAGCTTTTGCGCGATGGCCGCAAGGGTTGCCCCAGACGAGATGCCGATCAGCATGCCTTCCTCGCGGGCGGAACGGCGCGCCCATTCCTTCGCGTCGTCGCCCGACACGCGGATAGCGCCATCCAGCAGCCCGGTGTTCAGGTTGCCGGGAATGAAACCCGCGCCCAGCCCCTGGATCGGATGCGGGCCGGGCTGCCCGCCCGAGATGACCGCCGACAATTCCGGTTCCACCGCGAACACCTTCAGCGATGGCCATTGCGCCTTCAGCACCTGCGCCACGCCGCTGATGTGGCCGCCGGTGCCAACGCCGGTAATGATGGCGTCCAGCGGGTCGTTGCGGAAATCGTCGAGAATTTCCTGCGCCGTCGTTCTTGCATGGACTTCGGTATTGGCGGGATTGTCGAACTGCTGCGGCATCCATCCGCCGGGCGTCGTTGCCACCAGTTCTTCGGCGCGGGCAATCGCGCCCTTCATGCCTTTTTCACGCGGTGTCAGATCAAAGCTTGCGCCATAGGCCAGCATCAGCCGTCGCCGTTCGATGCTCATGCTGTCGGGCATTACCAGGATCAGCCGATAGCCCTTTACCGCCGCCACCATGGAAAGGCCGATCCCGGTGTTGCCGCTCGTTGGTTCGATGATGGTGCCGCCCGGCTTCAGTGCGCCGGATTTTTCGGCGGCCTCGACCATGGCGAGCGCGATCCTGTCCTTGATCGAGCCACCGGGGTTGCTTCGCTCGCCCTTGATCCACACTTCGGCGTTGGGAAACAGTTTCGCCACCCGTACATGCGGGGTGTTGCCGATGGTTTCCAGAATACTGGCTGCACGCATTGCCGTCCTCCTTCTTCAGCCTTTCAATATGTCGGGCAGGTCCAGCCGGTCTGCATCGCGCAGTTCGGGGAATAGCCTTGCCCATAGAATGGTAACCAGAAGCGCCAGAAAGCCGCCGCCGACCGTTGCCGCGACAGGCCCGATCGCCGCTGCAACCACGCCCGCCCGGAACTCGCCAAGTTCGTTCGAGGCGCTGATGAACAGTTGCGACACGGCGGAAACCCGCCCGCGCATGGAATCCGGCGTATGCAACTGGATCAGCGAAGATCGCACATAGACCGACACCATATCCGCGCCGCCAAGCACGAACAGGCTGATAAGCGATATCGGCAGGCTGGTGGACCAGCCGAACGCCATTGTGGCGATGGCGAAGATGCCGACGTTCACGAACATCTTGCGCCCGACCGCGCTGCCCAGCGGGTTGCGGGTAAGCCAGAACGCGACCAGCGACGCGCCGACCGCAGGCGCTGCCCGCATCCAGCCGAGTTCGGCCGGGCCGACGTGCAGAACGTCGCGCGCGTAGATCGGCAGCATGGCATTGGCCCCCGCCAGAATAACGGCGAACAGATCGAGGGAAATCGCCCCAAGCACCACGCGGTTGGAGCGGACATAATCCAGCCCTTCGCGCACGGCGGCAAGGCCGGTGGCGCCGGTGCTTCTGGGCAGTTGTACCGGCGGGATGCGAAACAGCGACACCAGAGAAAGCAACAGCAACGCTGCGGCAATCAAATAGGGAAGGGCATCGCCGAAATCATAGGCGATGCCGCCCATCACCGGGCCAAGCACGGCGCCCGCCTGCCACCCCATCGAGTTCCAGGCGATCGCGGTTGGCAGCACCGTCGGTGGCACCAGATTGGGCGCCAGCGCGGAAAGTGTAGGCGAAGCGAAGGCGCGGGCGACGCCCAGCGCCACCGCCACCGCGAACAACGGCCAAAGCTGCGTTGAACCCGCCGCCGAGAACGCAGCGAGCGCCAGTGCGCAGGCAAGTTCCAGCGCAACGGCGGCGCGGGCGATGTAGCGCCGGTCCACGCGATCGGCGACCAGCCCGACCAGCAGGCTGAGCGCGAAAACCGGAAGGAACTGCGCCAGCCCGATCAGGCCGAGCAGAAATGCAGCTTCGCGCATGGGCATCGTCTGGCGGGCGATATCGTAAACCTGCCAGCCGATCACCACGACCATCATTACCTGGGCGAGCGTCGAGCCGACCCGCGCTACGAAGAACGCGCGGAACGGCTGGTATTCGAACGGGGAGGCTGGTTGTTCGGTCACGGCAACTCCGGGCTAGCAGCGCCAACGGCTGCTCACAAACGCATTTCGGCTTGGGGCGTGCATAGCAGCGCTGCTGGCGTCATGCCTCGTAGAATTGGGATGCTTTGCACGAGGCGCTGAACGTGGCAGCAATGGCGGCAAACGGCACGAGGGAGTCGCGCCGGGGGAGAATTGCTATGCACGTTCGCGCGGGCACATCGCTTGTGGCTGTTGCTTTCACCTTGCTGCTGGTTTCCTGCAGCAAACCGGCCGACAAGGCAGCGCCCGGAGCGTCCGCCGCGCAGGTGGACATCTATGCCAAAGCCGGTTCTGCCGGGAAGGAATGGCTGACCTATGGCGGCACCTACGACGAGCAGCGGCATTCCAGCCTGAAGCAGGTGAACGCCGACAATGTCGGCCAGCTTGGGGTGGCGTGGACTTACAACCTAAGCTCGAACCGCGGCATCGAAACGACGCCGATCATCCATGACGGGGTGATGTATGCGACATCGTCGTGGTCTGTGCTGCACGCTGTCGACGCGCGGACCGGGAAGCAGCTTTGGGTCTATGATCCCGACGTCGATAAATCGGTCGGCGTGAAGGCCTGCTGCGATGTGGTGAATCGCGGCGTTGCGATCAAGGACGGCGTGCTGTTTCTGGGCGTGATCGACGGACGGCTGGAAGCGGTCGACGCCAAGACCGGCAAACGCCTCTGGTCGGTGCAGACCGTCGATACTTCGAAGCCATATACCGTTACCGGCGCGCCGCGCGTGGTGAAGGACATGGTGCTGATCGGTAACGGCGGCGCTGAACTGGGCGTGCGCGGCTATCTTTCGGCCTATGACGTGAAAACCGGCAAGCTGGTCTGGCGTTTTTACACCGTGCCCAACCCCGACAAGAAGCCCGATGGCGCAGCCTCGGACGATGTTCTGGCTGGCAAGGCCAACGCGACCTGGGGCGACAAGGGCCTGTGGAAAACCGATGGCGGCGGCGGAACCGTCTGGGATTCGATCGTTTATGACGTAAAGAATGACCAGATCGTCTTTGGCGTTGGCAATGCGTCGCCCTGGAATGCGGCGCTGCGCGATCCCGAAGGCAAGGGCGACAACCTGTTCGTGTCGTCGATCGTGGCGGTCGATGCGAACAGCGGCAAATACAAGTGGCATTTCCAGACCACGCC
>NZ_DBNHFX010000197.1:0-3658 GCF_057137845.1 Sandaracinobacteroides sp.
CCCCCCGCCGCATATGCCCCTGAAGCGGATACCACAGCGCCCCCGCGCGGGCCGGGCGAAGATGCGGCCGGGAAGCCGCAAGGCGATCCGGCATTGGTGGCTTTTCCAGTCCGCGTGACGGCGCACGTATCGCGCCGCCGGGCCGGCCGCGCCTGGACCGCCGGAGAGGTGATGATCTTCCCCGGCGGGCAGATGCGCTTTGCCCAGTTCATGGCGCTTGAGCAGGACGCCGGGTTTCTGGTGGAGCTTCTGGTTGCCGAAGCCGATCTGCCGCCGTCGGGCGGGCGCCCTGCATGAGCTTCACGCCGACATGCAAGGATCCGGGTGCGCGCGCGCATCTGCGGTTGCAGGTTGGCCAGCCGGCCGGCGTGCCGCTGGGCGCGATCGCGGCCGTTACCATCACGCCACGCGGGCGCGTTGCCGAAACGGCGCCGCTGGTGGTGGCGGCACAGCACGCCGGCAGCGATTATGTGATGGTTTCGGTGGACGGCGGCACCGATGGCGAACTGTATCTGCTGGAGGCCAGCGTGGCCGATGGCGGCGGCACCGGCGGGCTGGCCACGGCGCGCGCCGAAATCCTGTGCCTGGATCAATCGTGGCGGGTGCCGGGCGCGGTGCTGCCCGCTTATATGGATATTGCCGGTTTCGTGGCGCGCGCCGGCCTTGATCTGACGATCGAGCTGACCGACGAGGAAGGCCGTGGTGCGATCGATGGCGAACGGCTGGAAGCGGCGCTGGCCGACGCCGGCGCGCTGATCGACAGCTATCTGGCGGGTCGCTACCGGCTGCCGCTGGCGCTGCCGGCGCCGGCGCCGCTGCCCACCATCGCCCATGATCTGGCGCTGGCCCGGCTGTATCGCCACGCCGTGCCCGAACAGGTGGCGGCGCGCGCGGCCGAAGCGCGGCGGCTGCTGGCCGATCTGGCGGCGGGGAAATCGCTGCTGGCGGGCGCCCCCGAAGCCGCCCCCGGCGGTGCCGGGCAGGTGCTGTTTCAGGAAGGCGGCAAGCTGTTTTCCCGCGACAAGCTGGCGGGCTTCTGATGGAAATCCGCCTTGCCGTCGACGACACGCTGACACCCGCGATCACGCGCGCGCTGGCCGCCGCCCATGATTTCACCCCGGCGCTGGCCGCGATCGCCGCCAGCTTGCGCACCGGAACCGAAGCCCGCTTCAGGGCCGAGACAGGACCCGACGGCGTGGCGTGGCTGCCATCGCAGCGGGTGCGGGAAAAGGGTGGCAAGACGCTGCAACTGCGCGGCCTGCGCGGCGGCCTGCTGGGCCGGTTGCTGGGCAGCGCCGGGCATGACGGCACGTCGGCCTGGATCGGCACCAACCTGGTCTATGCCGCCATCCACCAGTTCGGCGGCACCATCCGCGCCATCCCGAAATCGAAGGGCGGCAAGGGCGCGCTGAAAACCCCGCACGGCCCACGCGCTTCCGTTACCATGCCCGCCCGCCCGTTCCTTGGCTTCGGCGAGGCGGAACGGCGTGAAATCCACGACATTCTTGGCCGCCACCTGCGCGCCGCCTTCGAAGGCGGTGCAGCATGAGACTGGACAGCATCGCTGCGCTGCTGGCGCCGCTGCCGCTGAAGGCGGTGGGCGGCATCGACGAGCTGGCGAAGATCGGCGAGCGGCCGAACATCGCGCTGCCCGCCGCCTATGTGGTGGCCGACACCGAAACCGGCGGGCAGACCACGGAAGGGTCGGCCATCACCCACCAGACGGTGCTTTCCACCGTGGCGGTGGTGATCGTCGCCCGCCCGGACGGCGCCCGCCAGGGCGCATCGGCCGACCTGCTGCACGATCTGGGCGAGCAGGTGCTGGCGGCGCTGTTCGGGCGCCAGCCTGCGGGCTGGGATTCGGTGCTGACCCTGCACGAAGTCCGCACCATCGAAGTGTCGCCGACGCTGCTGGCGCGGGTGGTGCGGCTGCGCGGCCGCACGCATCGCCGCCGCACGCTGGACCTGCCCTGAGGAGCCTCTGATGCCCGCAAAAACACCTTCTGAAACGCCGTTCGATACGGACCTGCTGCCCGGCTGGTTCGACGCCGTCCGCCATGCCGTCACGCCGGCCGGCATCGTGCGGCGCGCCGATCAGGCGCTGCTGGCGGCCGACGGCCTGCCGGCAAGCGGCCCGCTGCGCGCGGCGGAAACCCGCCCCGAAACCCGCCCTGAAATCGCGAAGAAAAAGGAACAGCACCATGCCGATCGCTGACAAATCGCTGCTGCTGGCGAAGCTGGAAGCCGCCTACGGCACCTATCTGGCGCCGGCGCCCGCCACCGACATGTCGCCGGTGTTCGACTACAGCATGACGCCGATGGAATCGGAAGAATTCCGCCGCCAGATCGAACGCGGCTTTCACGGCATCAATCCGGCCTCGCCCACGGCGATCCGCCAGCGCCACAGCTTCAAGACCGAGCTGGCCGGCGCGGGCACCGTCGACGGCGTGCCGCACTGGGCGAAGCTGCTGCGCGCCTGCCAGTTCGATGCGCCGGTGATCACCGCCGGGGTAATGGCGACGCACCCGCTGATCGGGGTGGGCGATGGTGCTTCGCTGTCGATCGCCGGCAACAAGGGCGGCGCCTTCGATCTGCGCGGGCGCGGCGCGCGCGGCAACTGCACCCTTTCGTTCACGGAAAAACAGCAGCCGCACATCGCCTGGGACATGGTGGCGCTGCTGCAGGACGATGTGAACATCGTGACGGCGAACGCGCCGGTCGGCATCGTGATGCCGACGGATGTGGTGCCGGCCGAAGTGTCGATGCTGAACACGGTGGTGCAACTGGACGGCGTCGCGCTGGGGGTGCGCAGCCTGGAATTGAATCTGGGGGCCAAGGTGGAATATTTTTCCACGACCGGATCGCGGCAGGTGGTGTTCGGCAAGGACGAAAGCGGGTCTGCCCGTGCGCCGGCGGCGCGCTGCGTGTTCGAAATGCCCGACATCGGGGTGAAGAACTATTTTCCGCAGATCCGCGCCGGCACGGCGGTGGCGTTCAGCCTGGTGCACGGCACGGCGGCCGGCAACATCATCGAGATCACGGCGGCGAACGCGGTGCTGGGCCGCGCCGAATTCCAGGTGGAAGCGAACCGCATCTTCCTGTCGGCCGACATCCAGTTCGTGGCGACGGCCGCCGGCAACGATTTCACCCTGATCACCCGCTAGGAAAGGCGCGACACATGTTCAAACTGGTGAAAGACCCGGTGGCGCGCTGGCCGGTGGTCTGGAATAGCTGGAACGCCGACGGCACGGTGCGCCCGCAGACGCTGATGCTGCAACTGGTGCGGATCGGCCGCGAGGAATTCAACGCCAGCTTCGGCGCTGGCAAGGAACTGTCACCGGCCGCCGAACTGGATCTGTTCTGGCGGCTGGTGCGCGGCTGGGACGACCTGACCGACGCCACCGGCGACCCGTTGCCCTTCACCCGTGAAAACGCGGCGGCCCTGCTGGACCTGCCGGGTTTTGCCGGGGCGTTCACGATGGCCTTTGTGAACTATTGGCTGGGCCTTCCGGCCGAGCGGGAAAAAAACTCCGCGCCCTCGCCCGATATGTCTGCGGCGGCGGCGGCCCCGCAGGCCACCGGCGCGGGGGCTTCGACC
The DNA here is from genome assembly GCF_057137845.1 of Sandaracinobacteroides sp. Taxonomy (NCBI): domain Bacteria; kingdom Pseudomonadati; phylum Pseudomonadota; class Alphaproteobacteria; order Sphingomonadales; family Sphingosinicellaceae; genus Sandaracinobacteroides; species Sandaracinobacteroides sp. The sequence continues at coordinate 3,599 of NZ_DBNHFX010000197.1, forward strand.
GCGACGGCCTGAGGGCGGCCATGCAGGCCGCCGGCGCCACAGCGGAAAACATCGCGCGCG
>NZ_DBNHFX010000198.1:0-1663 GCF_057137845.1 Sandaracinobacteroides sp.
ACTTTCAGCCGGTCGAGCGCATTCTTGAAATAGAGATTGTTGCCGCCGGGGCCGCTGAGCATCACAGCACCCTGCGGCGACAGCGAAATCCGGTCAGCATGCGAAGCAAGGAAATAGCCATCATCGCCGTAAGCGGTCGCATAGGCCCAGACCGGCTTTTTGCTTGCCCGGAAGCGGTTCAGTGCGTTGCCGACGCTTTCCAGATTGGCAAGCCCGCCACCCATGAAACGGCTGAGATCGAGAGTGATCATCGAAATTGCAGGATCACTGGCGGCGGCATCGATCACCTTGACCAGCCTTGCGGCTTCGGTTTCCGGAATGACTTCCTCGACCGACAGAAAGGCCAGCGGATCGGCGTCGGAGGCCTGATCGACCAGCACGCCATCCAGCCGGATTTCCAGCGCGCTGCCATCTTCGATGCGGATCGCCGGAGAGCCGGAGAGCCACGCGGCCCAGAGCAGGCCGAACAGCATCAACAGCACGAGCAGCGCCAGCGCGTCCTTGATGGCGACCAGAAATCCCCAGATGCCTTTCAGAAAGCCCATGTCAGGCGCACTCCTTCACTTGGTGGCTGATGTCACTGCGAGGCCCTTCTGCGAAGGGGCGCAGTTCAGCGGCTTTCGGGTTCCGCCGTCGCGGGGGTGCGCGGGTCCGGGCGCTGGCTGTTGGCCGGCGGCGGCGGGATTGCTTCCCAGACCGGTTCACCACGGGCGTCGCGTGGCACTTCGCCATACGGAGCGATCCCCCGGCGTGCATTGCCCGAGGTATATAAGGGCGCAGGCGCGCAGGCCGTTGCCATCAGCAGCAATGCAAGCAGCAAAGGCCGTGAAATCATCTGCCGGGGGTTGGCTTTCATCGAACGCATATAGGCTGAACCGTCTTGTCTTGGCCGCCGGTGGCGGGCATTCGCCCTCTGTATGTCCGACGTCAGTTCCAACGCAAGCAGTCCTGTCCTTCGGTTCGCCGCACGCGGTGACGGCCTGACCGAAGATGGGCGCCATATTGCAGGTGCCGTCCCGGGCGACCGGGTGGCCGCAGATGGCACGATCGAGGCTGGACCGAACCGCCAGACGCCCCTGTGCCGCCACTTTGGCGATTGCGGCGGATGCCAGTTGCAGCACGCCACCGACACGCTGCTGGCCGATTTCGCGCAGGCGCGGATCACCGAGCCGCTGGCGCGGGTGGGGATCGTGGCAAAGCAGGTGATGGCGACCCATGTGTCGCCCGCAGGTGCGCGCCGCCGTGCCGCGCTGCGGGCAACGCGAACCGGCGGCGAAGTAAGGCTTGGCTTCAACGCGCAGGCCGAACACCGGATCGTCGACTTGCACGAGTGCCCGGTGATGCACCCGGCGTTGCAGGCGCTGCTGCCACCACTGAGAGAATTGCTTGCCCCGCATCTGGCCGAGCGGTCGGCGATTTCGGTCACGCTTACGCTGACGGATGGCGGCGTCGACCTGTTGCTGGGGAACCTGCAAGCGAACAGCGTGCCGCTGATCGATGGGCTGGCCGAATTTGCCCATAGGCACGCGTTGGCGCGCCTGTCCGTCGACGGGCCATTGGGTGTGGAAACCGTCGTCGCCCGCGCCGACCCTTCGTTGGCGATGGCGGGCGTTGCGGTAACTCTGCCGCCAGCGGCCTTCCTGCAGGCGACGGCCGATGGCGA
>NZ_DBNHFX010000199.1:0-1905 GCF_057137845.1 Sandaracinobacteroides sp.
TCACCGCTTCGAATGGCGCGGATGCACGCGTACTGCCGGCATGCAGCGCCCGCGCGACATTCTCCTTGCCGGTTCCTGACCTGCCGGTAACCAGAACCGTCGCCCCGGATGGCGCAACGCCGGCAACCGCCTCGCGCAGTTGTCGCATCGCTGGTGAACTGCCGATCAATTCAGCAGAAGCGGACGGCCGGAGACGGCCGACGAGGAGCGGAGTTTCCCCCATCCCGATTCCTTTCGCCCGCACGACGCCCCCGTTCCCTTCCAACGGAGAGACGTAAAGCAGGCACCGTATGGCGACCCGATCGTTTTCACGAACGCGCCGCAACCCATTGGCGGGTTGACGTTTCGTTCCCACCGGGAAACGATGCGCGCCGATTGGGGGCTTGATCGCATGACCCGGGCCGGGGCTTGCGGACATCTCCATCCATTCTGGTGGGATATCACAGGCGGCATGAAAATTTCCGCCCGCTGATATACAACAGAATGCCTTTAATTCAGTGTATTGGGGCACAAACTTGACAGATCATTTCATGGCCGTTTCGGACCGTTTCACTGTGGGCCAGTTGAAGATTCTCGCCGCAGGCGGGTCGTTCCCGCTTGGCAGCCTGACAGGATTTCATGCCGAGAGCTTCCCCTGCACGGATTCGACCGTGTTGCAGAACCGAATCGAAGCGGTTCGCCCCGATGTTCTGCTGATCGACTGCGCACTGGCGACACCAGGCCTTGCGGATATGCTGGCGCACTCGGTCTATGCCGGCATGCCGGTCATCCTGCGGGTCGGCGACACGGAGGCCGACGCGGAAGCCGCAGGCCTGCTCTTTGGTTGCCCGTTGCAGTTCCTGCCGCCCGAGACCGACCACATGGCCGTTCTTGCCGCAGTCCATCAGGCGACCGAAAGCCTGCAACATCATGCCGCCGACAGCGGCGCCCGGTTCGACGGCGCAGACCGGATCGCGGCGCTGAAGCGCGATGCCGAACGGATCACGGCTGCGATCGCCGAACTGGCGGCAGCGCGCCCGGATGGCGCCGCACGGCCCGTGGATGCGCCACGAATCCGCGCTCATATCCGTGCCCGCCGCCTGCGTGAACGCTTCTTCCCGGCAGACCTGTTCGCCGACCCGGCGTGGGACATGCTGCTCGACCTCTCGGCGGCACGGCTCGAGGATCGGCCCGTCAGCGTTTCCAGCCTCTGCATTGCGGCAAGCGTACCGACGACGACGGCGCTCAGGTGGGTGAAAAACCTGTGTGACAGCGGCATCCTGGTGCGCGCATCCGACCCCGGCGACGCCCGCCGCGCCTTCATCTCGATGTCGGACGCAACGGCCCGCGCGATGGACGCCTGCCTCGATGCCGTGCTGAACCAGCCGGGCCAATAGAAGCGCTTGAACGCGCGCTACTTTGCGGCCACCTTCCACAACGGGAGGAGCGACATGCGGACACTCGCGATCATAGGTTCGGGACCGGCCGGCTTCTATACGGCAGAAGCAGCGCTGAAAGCCTTCGGAGAGGATGTCAGGATCGACATCCTGGACAGGCTGCCCACGCCCTATGGACTGATCCGCGCCGGGGTCGCGCCAGACCACCAGTCGATCAAGGCGGTTTCCAAACGCTATGATCAGGTCGCAACCGACAGCCGGGTGCGGTTTCTTGGCCATGTACACGTCGGCACCGATGTAACGATCGAGGAACTGACCGGCTTTTACGATGACGTCGTGCTGGCGGTGGGTGCGCCGCTGGACAAGCGCCTCGGCATTCCGGGTGACGATCTGCCGGGTGTAATCGGATCGGCGGCCTTCGTCGGCTGGTACAACGGGCATCCCGATTTCAAGGATCTGCAACCGCCGTTGCAGGCGGAAACCGTGGTGGTGGTCGGCAACGGCAATGTCGCAATCGACTGCGCGCGGA
>NZ_DBNHFX010000200.1:0-13688 GCF_057137845.1 Sandaracinobacteroides sp.
GGGTGTCGATGCCGTTTTGGCTGTTGTTCAGCACGTTCTTGTCGTACCCGCCCGAGCAGGCGATGTAGGTGAACGGCGCCTTGAACACGCCAGCCGTGTCGCAGTTTTCAAAGTTCGTCGCCACCGCCGCCGAAGCTGCGGATGAAAACAGCAAGATGCCCCCGGCCAATGCGGCCGCCTTTGCAAGATATGTCATTTGACCAACCCCTGTCACGCATGTGTACAACAAACCCCACACCGGCGAATACCGGTGAAGAATCAGCGATCTTTCTGTTGTGGAAATGGAATCCCTGCCACCCCAACAGGCAGAACCGGAAATCTGGCACGAATATTGCCGAAAATCAAGTGGGGAATTGGTTAATGGCACGATCTGGCCGCGTTCGCGCCTGTTCGCGCTAGCGCCGGTCGAAGTAAATTCTGGCCATCCGCCCGAACAGCGCCAGCACGTCGGGCTGGCCCGTGGTCCCGCTCCAGTGCCGCCATGCGGTGTCCACGTTCACTGCGATGCGTTCGGAATCCCGCCAGTTTGCGTAGCGCGCCATGCCGCCCGACGCCGCCATATCAAGCGCCGCTTCCTCCGGCCCCATTCCGGCTTCGAAGCGGGCGGTTGCTTCCTCGTCGATGTGGCGCAGATAGTCCGCCACCTCGCGGACGCCGGAAAGGTCGGTCAGCGGGCCGTGGCCGGGCACGATATGCGTTGGCGCCAACTGTTCGATCAGGTCGCAGGCGGCGATCCAGTTCGACAACGGCCCGGCCCAGACGATCGGCGTTCCTTCGATGAACAGGATGTCGCCGGTGAAGATGGCGCCGGCCTGCGGCACATGCACCAGCACGTCGCCGGCGGTATGCGCCGGCCCGACTTCCAGCAGCTCGACCCTTAGCGCGCCGACATCGAGCGCCGCCGTGCCGCTGAAGGTGCGAGTGGGCGGGCGGTGGCGCACGCCGGCAAAATCGAACGGCTGGAAAATCTCGGCGAAATAGCGCCCGGCCTCGCCCAGAGCGCCGGTGGCCCCTGCCGCCTTCATCTGCGCCAGCATCGCCGGCTGCAAGGCTTCCATCTCGTGGGCGCTGGCCTCGCTCGCCACGATCTCGGCGTTTTCCAAGAGCGCGTTGCCATGGGTGTGGTCGCCATTGGCGTGCGTGTTCACAACCGTTGCGATATCGGCGCGCCGCACGCCGCTTGCGGCTTCCATCGCACGCAGCATGGTGTCGGTCAGCTTTTCGTCGAACAGGGTGTCGACCAGTGCGGATTCACCATCGGCGGTAATCAGCCCGGCATTCGACCAGCCCCAGCTTCCATCATCCTGGACATAGGCCCAAAGCCCGTTGCCAAGATCCACCAGCTCGCTCGATCCCTTCATCGCGTCCCTCCGCCGGCTATTCAGCAGCGGTTCGGTTGAATGGGCAAGTCAGAAATGCAGCATCGTGACCACGGTGTGGATTGCCAGCCCGATCAGCCCGCCGATCAGCGTGCCGTTCAGGCGGATATATTGCAGGTCGCGCAGAACGGCGCCTTCCAGCTTGTCGGTCACGGTGGCGGCGTCCCATCCCTTCACCGTGTCGGAAACCAGCGCCACGATCGCCGAACCATGGTCGGCGACGATGCCGATGATGGCGCGCCGCGCAAGCTGGTTCACTTCCTGCGCCAGCGCCGGGTCTTCGCGCAGGGCCTGCGCTGCCGCATCGCCCAGCTTCGATGGCCCGTCTCCGGCCAGCATCCTGGCAAGGCCCTGCTGCATCTGGCCGCCGATCCCTTCCAGCCAGTCGGCGACGGCGGGGTTCGCCAGCAGTTCTCGCTTGGCCCGTTCCACCTTGCGGCGGGTGTCCGGCATGTGCTGCAAATCGAACGCAAGGTTCGCCAGCGCGGTTTCGGCCTTTTCACGTACCGGGTGATCGGGGTCGGCCGCCAGATCGGTGATCAGCCCGCGCAGGCCCGACACCAGTTCGTCGGCGATCTTCTGGTCGACGTTCACCAGCCGCAGCATCCAGCTCGTGCGTTCCTCGACCATGGCGCGGATCAGCCCTTCCTGGCTGTCCAGCGTGCGGTCGGCCCAGCGGATCAGTTCATCGATCACCGGCCGGTGGCGACCATCGGCAATCAGCGCCGCCAGCATCCGGCCCAGCAGCGGCGACACTTCCATCTCGCGCAGGCGGGAAAGCGCGCCCTCCTTCAGCTTGGCGAACAGCGATTGCGCGGCGGGCGTTGCCGATAGCTGGTCGGCCAGTTGCATCAGGCTGCGGCGCACCCGCCCGCCCGAAGCCGGGCGTTCCAGCACACCAGCGATCGCGTTTGCCGCATCGAAGCCATCCAGCCGCCGTGCGACGTTGCGCGGCGTCAGGAAATTGTCCTTCAGGAAGCTGGCCAGCGCCTCGCCGATCCGGTCTTTGGAACGGGGGATGATCGCCGTGTGCGGGATCGGCAGGCCCATCGGATAGCGGAACAGCGCGGTGACGGCGAACCAGTCGGCAAGGCCACCCACCAGCGCCGCCTCGGCGAAGGCGCGCACCCAGACGAACCCCGGATGCAGCGCATCGATCGCCCAATGCGAAAACAGCAGCAGCAGCGCCATCACCAGCAACAGCCCGCTGGCAACGCGGCGCAGGCGGATCGCCTGCATCGAGCGCTCGGTCAGGCTGACGGCTGGTTGGTCACTCGGCAGCTTTCGGCCCCGGAACAGTTGGCGTTCCTTCTGCACTAGCAGCTTCGCCGCCGTTGGTGAACATGCGGCCCAGCCACGGGCCCATCTTGCGTTCCACATCGTCGGCAAGGGTAAAGGCTGCGGGCACGATCACCAGCGTCAGCACCGTCGACAGCGCAAGGCCGCCGATCACCACGATCGCCATCGGCGCGCGGAAGCTCGCGTCGCCGTGCAGGCCAAGCGCGACCGGCAGCATGCCCGCCGTCATGGCGACGGTCGTCATCACGATCGGCTGGGCGCGCTTGTGGCCGGCATCGAGGATCGCGGTTTCACGATCGACGCCGTGGCGCATTTCCTCGATCGCGAAATCGACCAGCAGGATCGAGTTCTTGGCGACGATGCCCATCAGCATCAGCAGGCCGATATAGACCGGCATGGTGACGGCGTTGCCGGTAAGGATCAGCGCGATCGCCCCGCCGAGCGGCGCCAGCAGCAGCGACCCCATGTTGACGAACGGCGGCAGCACCCGCCGATAGAGCAGCACCAGCACCGCGAACACCAGCAGGATTCCCGACACGATCGCCATGACGAAGCCGGAAACCAGCTCGTCCATCACCTCGGCCTGGCCGAACTTCACTTCCTCGACACCGGCCGGAAGATTTTTCATTTCCGGCAGACTGCGGATCATCTTCATGGCGTCGCCGAATTCGACACCGTTCAGATCGGCCTCGATGGTGACGCGGCGCGACTGGTTGTAGCGGCGGATCTTCGTCGGCCCGGCGCCGAACCGGATGTCGGCCACGGCCTTCAGCGGCACGCTGCCGCCCGATGCGGTTGGAACCGGCAGGTTGGCCAGCGTATCCATGCTGGTGCGCGCGCCTTCGTTCAGGCTGACGCGGATCGGCACCTGCCGGTCAGACAGCGAGAATTTCGCCATATTCTGTTCGAGGTCGCCGATGGTCGCGATGCGCACAGTCTGCGACAGGGTGGACACCGACACACCCATCTGCGCCGCCAGATCGAAGTTCGGGCGGATCAGGATTTCCGGGCGTTCCATGTCGCCGTTGATCCTGGCGTCGCGCAGCACCTTCATGCGCTGCATCGCCTTTTCAACCTTGTGCGCGCTTTCTTCCAGCAGCTCGGGGTCGTCTCCGGCCAGCATGATGGTGATGTCGCGGCCGCCAAAGCCGCCGCCCATCGCCGAGAAGTTGATGCGGGCATCGGCGATCTGCGTCAGTTGCGGCGCAACACGACGCTCGAATTCTTTGGTGGATACGTCGCGGTCGCCCGCGTCGACCAGGTTCACATAGATGTTCGCCTTGCGCACGTCGTCGTCGTCGCCGATCGACTGGAACGCCTGCTGCACTTCGGGCTGCTTGTTCAGGATGGCGATGACCTGATCGACGGCATGGGTGGTGTCGGCAAGGGTCGATCCAGGTGCCAGTTCAACCACTACATGCGATGAACCATAGTCGCCATCCGGCTGGAAACCTGTCGGCATCTGCGAGAACAGAAACACCGTGAGGAAAAACGAAGCGATGCCCGCGCCGACGACCAACAGCGGCCGCGCGTGCGCTTCGATCTGGCCCCACGCCCGTTTCACAAAGCTGCCGTGGCGCTTTTGCGGCTCGCGGTGGATGGTCCAGGCCAGCAGGCGCATGTAGCTGCGCATCACCCGCCCGTCGCCATAGGCCTGTTCGCCGTGAGGGCGCAGGAAATAGGCAGCAACCAGCGGTGTGATCATCCGCGCAACCAGCAGCGAAATGAACACAGAGATCGAGACGGTCAGCCCGAACTGCTTGAAATACTGCCCCGGAATGCCGGGCATGAACGCGACCGGCAGGAACACGGCGATGATCGAACTGGTGGTGGCGACGACGGCGAGTCCGATTTCGTCGGCGGCGTCGATCGCAGCCTGATAGGGCGATTTGCCCATGCGCATGTGGCGCACGATATTCTCGATCTCGACGATGGCGTCGTCGACCAGAATCCCGGCCACCAGGCTTAGCGCCAGCAGGCTGATGGTGTTCAACGTGAAGCCCAGAAGATCCATGAACCAGAAGGTCGGGATGGCCGACAGCGGAATGGCCAGCGCCGCGATGATGGTGGCGCGCCAGTCGCGCAGAAATAGGAACACCACGATGACAGCCAGCAGCGCGCCTTCCCACAGGGCCTGCATGGCGCTGTGATATTCCTGCTTGGTGTAGGTGACCGACGTGAACAGCTCGTGGAACTCGACGCCCGGAAATTCCTTCTTCAGGTCCTCGAGTTTGGCGTTCATCCGGTCATAGACGTCGACGTCCGACGCGCCTTTGGCCTTCATGACGCCGAAGCTTGTCACCTGCCGGTCGTTCAGGCGGGTGATGGCCCGCTGCTCGGTCTGGCCGTCGCGGACGTCGGCGATGTCCGACAGGCGGACTTCGCGGCCGCCGCTGATGGCGATGCGGGTATCGGCCAGTTGCTGCGCCGTGCGCGCGCCGCCCAGCACCCTGAGTGCCTGTTCCGAACCGGCGATCTGGGCGCGGCCACCGGGCGCGTCGACGTTCAGTTGCCGCAACTGGTTGTTCACCTGGGCGGCGGTGATCCCGAACGACTGCATGCGCGCGGGGTCGAGGTCGACCCGGATTTCGCGCGACACACCGCCCGCGCGCGACACCTGCGCAACGCCGGGGATCGAAACCATGCGTTTGGTGATGGTGTTGTCGACGAACCAGCTAAGCTGTTCGAGCGTCATCGACGTCGACTTCACCGCCACATAGGCGATGGCGCCGCCGCTTTCGTCGATGTCCATCCGGCTGACCTGCGGTTCGAGGATGCCGTCAGGCAGGTTGGCCCGGGTTTTGGTGACAGCGTCGCGCACGTCGTTGACGGCGCGGTCGACCGGGGTGCCAAGCTGGAACTCCACCATGGTGAAGCTCATGCCTTCCTGCACCATCGAGGTGATGTTCTTCACGTTGCCGATACCGGCGACCGCCCCCTCGATCTTCTGCGTGACCTGGGTTTCGATTTCCGTCGGCGAACCGCCCGGCTGGTTGACGATGACCCGGACGATCGGCACCGAAATGTCGGGCATCTGGGTGATCTTCAGCCGATAGAAGCTGATGGCGCCGACGGCCGTCAGCAGCACGAACAGCATGATCGGCGGGATCGGGTTGCGGATCGCCCAGCTTGAAAGATTGCGCATCGGGCGTTCCTCAGGCCTTGGGGGCTGCGGCGGGCGTCGTCGGCTGCAGCTTGGGCGTCACCTTCTCGCCGGGGTTCAGGAAGGCGCCGGCCGACTGCACGACCCTTTCCGTGCCGGTAAGGCCCGACGTGACCACCACGCCCTGCTTGGTGATCGTGCCGGTGGTGACAGGCACGCGCTTCACCACATCGTCCGCGCCGACCACGAGGACATAGCTGCCGCTTGCATCGACGAGGATCGCCGATTGCGGCAACCGCGGGCGCTGCGCCTGCGCGCCATCGATCGAGACGTTGGCAAAGCCGCCGGCCCGCAGTTCGCCCGCCTGGGGCAGTGCGATACGGGCGGTTCCCTGCCGGGTCTGCGGGTCGATCACCGGTTCAAGAAGCCACAGCTTGCCGGTGTAGAGATTTTTCGAGCCGACGGGCGTGACTGTTGCGTTCTGGCCGACGGAAAGCCCCGGCATGTCCTGCTCGGCGATGAGGGCGCGAAGCTCCATCTGGCCGCCGGCGGCGATGCGGTACAGCGCGCCGCTGCCGGGCGAGACGATCTGGCCCGGCTCGACCTTGCGTTCCAGCACCAGCCCGGCTTCCGGCGCGCGGATCGCAAGGCGGTTCAGCCGCTCCTGCATTTCGCGCACCTGCGCCTGTGCGACGGCCACCCGCGCTTTCGCGGAATCGCGCGTAGCGGTCTTGCGATCGATGTCGGCCTTCGAGATGAACCCGCGATCGACCAGCGCGAGCGCGCGATCCAGTTCGGATTGCGCAAGGCGCGCGTCGGCCTGCGCCTGCTGGGTGGCCGCCTGCAACTGCTGCAACTGCGCGCGCTGCACGGCGCTGTCGATCTCGGCGAGGACCTGCCCCTGTTTCACATACTGGCCGGCCTCGACCCGAATGGACGAAATCATGCCGCCATCACCAACCACGCCGACCGGCATGTCGCGGCGGGCGGAAATGCTGCCGACGGCGCTGACCCGGTCGGAAACCAGGCTGGTTCCGGGCACGATCACACTGACGGTCGGCGGCGGGGCGGGCGGCGTGGAGGGCTTGGGCGCCCGCGCCTTGTAGACGAGGAAGGCGATGAACAGGGCAACGCCGATCAGCGACAGAATCACGATCAGCCGGGTGCGGCGCTTTTGCGCGTCGGTCGTTTCGGCCTCTTCGAGCTGCGCACGGACTGCGGGATCTTGAGGGGACAGGTGCATGTTCATGCCATTTCAGCCTTGGTTTCGTTTGAGGCATGCCAATTCCACCGGCCGAACGCCGCACGGAATGGAAAAGCCCCGACTGCCCGTCCGCTCCCCTCAAAGCGAGGCGGGCATGTTAACCCGGCGCCGCGCACTGACGGCACCATCGTAAGCGTCGGCCCTTTACACGCAGGATACACAAAGAAAAAGGGCACAGTCCGGGCGAGATAGGAAACGCGCGCGAATTTGCAAGGCGCCTTGCAAAAATGACACGGTTTTTCAATTCGGTCATACGTGCTATGCCGCGAGGATCGGGCTTGATGGAATGTCCGGTAGCGGCTTTCCGTCCCGCCCCTCACGGGAGGAGCGACAATCATGCAATATGGTATCGTTGGCTGGATCATCGTCGGACTGATCGCGGGTGCGCTTGCGCGCTGGATCATGCCCGGGCGGGAACCGGGAGGAATCATCATCACCATCCTGATCGGGATCGCGGGCGGAATCCTCGGCGGATTTCTGGCGGATATCCTGCCGTTCTTCTCGACCGGCGGGAACATCTGGAACATCGTGCTGGCAACGGCTGGCGCCGTGCTGCTTCTCTGGCTCTACCGGATGATCAAAGGACGGTCTGCCTGATCCGCTGGCGTTCGGCCCGCTTCATGCTGCGGCAAGCATTGGCGGGGCATGAAGCGGGCCGTTCCCGTTCCCCATCAGGAGAAAATGCCCATGACGAAGGCCGGAATGGCAGCGGCGATGGCCGCCAGCCTTGCCGCATCGACTGCGATGGCGACGCCCGCACCTGCACCTGCAAGGCTGGTGCTGACCGCCACGCACGAGGTGCAGGCAGTGCCGGATATGGCTTCGATCGGCGCCGGCGTCGTCACGCAGGCCGCCGAGGCGCAGGCAGCGCTGGCCGCCAACAGTGAAAAAATGGTGCGCGTGGTCGCGGCGCTGAAAAAGGCGGGTGTTGCCGCGCGCGATATCCAGACCAGCGGGCTGAACCTGCAACCGCAATATCGCTATGAACAGAACCAGCCGCCGGTGCTGACCGGATTTCAGGCGTCGAACCGGGTGCAGGTTCTGCTGCGCGATGTCGCAGGCGCCGGGCGGGTGATCGACACGCTGGTGAAAGAAGGCGCAAACCAGATCGACGGACCGGATTTCCGGGTGGCAGACCCTGAGCCGCTGCTGGACAAGGCCCGTGTCGAAGCGGTGAAAACCGCCCGTGCCCGTGCAGAGTTGTATGCGCAGGCGGCAGGGCTTCGCGTAGACCGTATCACCGAGATCCGCGAGGGCGCTGAACAGCGCCCGCCGATGCCGGTGGTGAAGGCGATGTCGCGCGCGGCCATGGCCGAAGCGCCTCCGGTCGAGGCAGGCGAGGTCGGGCTGTCGGCGACCGTTACGATGGAATTCGATCTGGCGCCGCGCTGAGGCCTGCCCGGCCTGCGGGGAACCGCAGGCCGGTGCTTCAGGTGCCGGTGTCGGTTTTCAGCACCTTCCCCGACAGTCCGCCGACGAAGGTTTCAAAATCGCGGGCTTCGCGGAAGTCTTTGTAGACGCTGGCAAAGCGTACATAGGCAACCGGGTCAAGCCGTTCGAGGCCCTGCATCACCAGCGCGCCGATCTGCCCGGCCTCGACTTCGGGTTCGCCCATGGCTTCCAACTGGCGCTGCACGGCCGACACGAAGCGTTCGATGCGATCGCTGTCGATCTCGCGCTTGCGGCAGGCGATCATCACCGAATGCGCCAGCTTCTCGCGGTCGAACGGTTCTTTCTTGCCGCTTTTCTTGACGACTGCAATTTCGCGCAACTGCACCCGTTCGAAGGTGGTGAACCGCGCCCCGCACGAGGGGCACTGCCGACGCCGCCGGATAGCGCTGCCGTCCTCGGTGGGGCGGCTGTCCTTCACCTGGCTGTCGTCGTTGTGGCAGAACGGGCAGCGCATCAGCCTTGCTTGTTCTTTTTGGCGAGCGTCCGCAGATAGCCTAGGCCACCCCCGGCAGCCGCCCCCAGCAATGGCCCGACGAACGGGATGACCAGCCCCAGCACTGCGCCGGCGGCTGCGCCGGTGCCGACATTGCGGCCAAGCGGCGTCTCCCAGAGCTTTTTCGCGGTGGTTCCGGCGTCGCTGTCCAGTGCCTGATGGCCAAGGTCGCGCGCCCGGTCGGCAGCCTTGCGGCCGGCGTCGGTGTCCAGCACCTTGTCGGCGAGTTCGCCTGCCTTGGCGCCGACGGTCCTGGCAAGGTCGCTGTCGAGCGCCTGCTTCGCCAGATCCTCGGCCTTGTCGAACACCGTTTCGGCGGCACCGACCACCTTGCGGCCGGTTTCCGACTCGGTCAGCTTGCGTCCGGCTTCCAGCGCCTCGTCGGCAAGCTTCTCCACCTTGCCGGCGGATTGGCCCGATGCCTGATCCTCCTGCTGTTCAGGCCCGTCCTGTCCGGGGTTGGTCATGGTGTTGCTCCCTCCCTCGTGGTGTGCGGCTCAGCCGTAGATCGGGAAGCGCGCGGTCAGCGCCTTCACGCGTGCGCGCACGTCCGCTTCGACTGCATCATTGCCTTCGGCGCCGTTTGCTGCAAGCCCGTCCAGCACATCGGCGATCATGTGGCCGATCGCTTCGAATTCGGCCTTGCCGAATCCGCGCGTGGTGCCGGCGGGCGAACCCACGCGGATGCCGCTGGTGCGCGTCGGCGGCAGCGGATCGAACGGCACGCCGTTCTTGTTGCAGGTGATGCGGCTGCGCTCCAGCGCTTCGTCGGCGTCCTTGCCGGTCAGGCCCTTTGGCCGCAGATCGATCAGGGCAAGGTGGGTATCGGTGCCGCCGGCAACGATATCGCAGCCGCGCGCTTTCAGCGTGGCGGCCAGCGCCTGCGCATTGTCGATCACGGCGCGGGAATAGGCCTTGAACTCGGGGGTCAGCGCTTCGCCGAAGGCAACGGCCTTGGCGGCGATCACATGCATCAGCGGCCCGCCCTGCAGGCCGGGGAACACCGCCGAATTCAGCTTCTTGCCCAGTTCCGGATCGTTCGAAAGGATCATGCCGCCGCGCGGGCCGCGCAAAGTCTTGTGGGTGGTCGTCGTCGTCACATGCGCGTGCGGCAGCGGCGAGGGGTGCAGCCCGGCCGCCACAAGCCCGGCGAAATGCGCCATGTCGACGTGCAGGATGGCGCCCGCCTTGTCGGCGATGGCGCGCATGCGGGCGAAATCCAGAATGCGCGGATAGGCCGAGCCGCCGGCGATCAGCAGCTTGGGGCGCACGTCCAGCGCCTGTTGTTCGAGGGCGTCATAGTCGATCAGGTGGGTATCTTCGCGGACGCCATATTGCACCGCGTTGAACCATTTGCCCGAAAGCGCGGCCTTTGCGCCGTGCGTCAGGTGGCCGCCTGCATCGAGGCTCATGCCGAGGACGGTTTCACCCGGCTTCACCAGCGCCAGCAGCACCGCGCCATTGGCCTGCGCGCCCGAATGCGGCTGCACGTTGGCATAGGTGCAACCGAACAGTTCCAGCGCACGATCGATCGCCAGTTGCTCGACGCGGTCCGACCATTCGCAGCCCTGATAGTAACGCTTGCCCGGATACCCCTCGGCATATTTGTTGGTGAACACCGAGCCTTGCGCTTCGAGCACCGCCTTCGAGACGATGTTTTCCGATGCGATCAGTTCGATCTGGTCCTGCTGGCGGCCCAGTTCGCCTGCAACGGCGGCGGCGATGGCCGGGTCGGCCTGTAGGAGGCTGGCGCCGAAGAAGCTGTCGTTGGCGGGCCGGGGGGCGGGGTTGCTGCTCATGTCTGTCCTATCCTAGCTTGGCGGCACGGGCGGCGTGGCGGCCGCCTTCGAACGGGGTTTCAAGGAAGGCGCGAAGGGCGTCGCGCGCGGTTTCGGCGCCGATCAGCCGGGCGCCGAAGGAAATCATGTTGGCGTCGTTGTGCTGGCGCGAAAGCCTGGCCGCCAGATTGTCGTGCACCAGCGCGCAGCGGGCGCCCGCCACACGGTTCGCAGCGATCGAGATACCGATTCCCGATCCGCAGACCACTACGCCGCGTTCCGCCCCTCCCGAGGCGACCTTCTGCGCGCAGGCGCGGCCGAAATCCGGATAATCGACCGAGGTGGTGGCGTCGTTCGCACCCAGATCGACCACTTCATGGCCCGCTGCACGCAGGTCGTCGGCAAGGATGGCTTTCAGCGGATAGCCTGCATGATCCGAAGCGATGGCGATTTTCACGGCGGCGCGGTCCCGACAGTCAGGTGAATCGCAACCCCTTGCGGGGGCGCCGCGCCCCTATGCGCCAGATATGCGCGAAGGCCAAGCGCCAACGCCCGCGATGCAGGCCGTTCCGCCCGGATCAGGCGGCGGCGCGCATCTCCAGACGGTCCCAGATTTCCGACAGGGCGGCAACCAGATCGCGCATCATTTCCAGGCTGTGCGCCGGTCCCGGCGTGAAGCGCAGTCGTTCGGTTCCGCGCGGCACCGTCGGGAAATTGATCGGCTGCACATAGACGCCATATTCCGCCAGCAGGATGTCGCTGATCTTCTTGGCCTTGATCGGGCAGCCCACCATCACCGGAACGATATGGCTTACCGTCTGCATCACCGGCAGGTCGGCGTCGGCCAGCATCTGTTTCAGAGTCGCTGCCGCCGCCTGCTGGGCGGCGCGCTCCTCTCCGGATTGCTTCAGGTGGCGCACGCTTGCCAGCACGCCCGCCACCAGCACAGGCGACAGCGAGGTGGTGAAGATGAAGCCCGGCGCATAGGAACGGATGCAGTCGATGATCGTCTGGTCGGCGGCGATATAGCCGCCCATGACGCCGAACGCCTTGCCGAGCGTCCCCTCGATGATGGTGATCCGGCCGGCTGCCTTGTCGCGTTCGGACACGCCGCCGCCGCGATCGCCATACATGCCAACCGCATGCACTTCGTCGAGGTAGGTGAGGGCGCCATATTTGTCTGCCAGGTCGCAGATGGCGTGCAGAGGCGCGATGTCGCCGTCCATCGAATAGACGCTTTCGAAGGCGATCAGCTTCGGCAGGCCGGGGTCGGCGGCGGCCAGCAGCTCTTCCAGATGGGCAAGATCATTGTGCCGCCAGATCACCCGTTCGCAGCCCGAGTTGCGGATTCCGGCGATCATCGAGGCGTGATTCAGCTCGTCCGAGAAGATGATGCAGCCCGGCAGCAGCTTGCCCAGCGTCGACAGCGTTGCCTCGTTCGAGACATAGCCCGACGTGAACAGCAGCGCGCCTTCCTTGTCGTGCAGGTCGGCCAGTTCGGCTTCGAGGTCGAGGTGATAATGGGTGTTGCCGCCGATGTTGCGCGTGCCGCCCGAACCTGCGCCCACATCGTGCAGCGCTTCTTCCATGGCGGCGATCACCTTGGGGTGCTGCCCCATCGCCAGATAATCGTTCGAGCACCATACCGTGATCGGCTTCGGGCCATTGTGGCCGGCGAAGCAGCGGGCGTTGGGGAAGCCGCCCTTGTTGCGCAGAATGTCGATGAAGACGCGATAGCGCCCTTCCTCGTGCAGGCGCCCGATGGCGTCCTTGAAGATCTGGCTGTAGTCCACCACTGGCGTCGCTCGCCTTTCGTGCAGTCAACGGGTCAGCCGGGCCTAGAAGCGCCGGCCATGCTTTGCAATCGTAGCAATGTCGCACCCATGCGTCTAGGAAGGTGCGATCATGACTGAATTTGCCGAACTTCGTGGCCGCCCCGTCGTGCTGCTGCTGTCGGGCGGACTGGATAGCGCGACATGTCTGGCGCTGGCCAGCAACGCCGGTGCGCGGGTGCTGGCGCTGACCATCGACTATAACCAGCGCCACCGCTGCGAGCTTGATGCCGCCGATGTGCTGGCGCGTGTCTATGGCGTCGAACGCCATATCCGGCTGCCGCTCGACCTCAGGGGTTTCGGCGGTTCGGCGCTGACGTCGGATATCGCGGTTCCCAAGGACGGCGTGCAGGACGGCGTAATTCCGATCACCTATGTTCCGGCGCGCAACACCATCTTCCTGTCGGTCGCGCTGGGCTGGGCCGAAGCGGCGGGCGGCGCAGACCTGCTGATCGGCGTCAATGCGCTGGATTATTCCGGCTATCCCGACTGCCGGCCCGAGTTTATTTCCGCCTTCGAGGCGATGGCAAACCTCGCCACCCGCGCCGGGACCGAGGGGCAGTCGCGCTATCGGGTGCATACTCCGTTGCAGCACCTTTCAAAGGCGGGGATCGTCAAGGCCGCAGCCGCCGCCGGGCTGGACATGGGGCTGACATGGTCCTGCTATGACCCGACGCCGGACGGTCTGCATTGCGGCTGTTGCGACAGTTGCCGCCTGCGCGCCAAGGGTTTCAGAGAGGCGGGCGTGCCGGATCCCACGCGCTACGCATGAGCTACGCAGTCAAGGAACTGTTCCTGACCCTGCAGGGTGAAGGCGCGCAGACGGGGATGCGGGCAGTGTTCACGCGCTTTGCCGGCTGCAACCTTTGGTCAGGCCGCGAAGAGGACAGGGCGGCTGCACAATGCACCTTCTGCGATACCGATTTCGTCGGCACCAGCGGGCCGGGCGGCGGTCGCTTCCAGACGGCGGATGCACTGGCGGATGCGGTCGAAGCCGCCTGGGGGGAAGGGCTTGAACAGCGGCTGGTGGTCTGCACCGGCGGCGAACCGCTGCTGCAACTGGATGCGGCACTGATCGACGCCCTGCA
>NZ_DBNHFX010000201.1:0-6416 GCF_057137845.1 Sandaracinobacteroides sp.
CACCGGCGATGCGTTCCACCGCCACGATTCCTTCGTGGCTAGCCTTGTGGGCAAGCCACGGAGCACCGGTCACGTCGCCGATCGCGTAAAGGCCGGGCACGTTGGTCTCGCACCATTCGTTGGTGACGATGTGGCCCCGGTCCAGTTGCACGCCCAGCGCTTCAAGCCCCAGATTCTCGGTGTTGGGAGCAATGCCGATGGCGATGATCACATGGCTGAACTTCTGCGCCTCGCCGCTGATCGTTGCGACGACACCATCCGCCTTCACGTCCAGCTTTTCGACCGACGCCTTGGTTCGGATGTTCATTTTCTGCTTTTTCAATGCCTTCTCAACGAATGTCGAGATTTCCTCATCCTCGACCGGCAGAATCCGGTCCAGCATTTCCACGATCGTAACGTTCGCACCCAGATCATTGTAGAAACTTGCAAATTCTACACCGATCGCGCCTGAGCCGATCACCAGAAGATCGGTTGGCATGGCAGGCGGCACCAACGCATGGCGATAGGTCCAGACCCGCTCGCCGTCGGCCTTCAGGTGCGGCAGTTCGCGCGCCCGCGCACCGGTGGCAACGATCACGTTCGAGGCCTGCAACGTCCTCTCGCCCACCTTGACGCTGGTGGCGGATGCAAGGGTCGCTTCGCCTTCCACCACCGTGACCTTGTGCTTCTTCATCAGGCCTTTGACACCCGCATTCAGTTGCGCGGCCACCTTGCGGCTGCGATCCGTCACCTTGGAAAGATCGAACCCGACCTGCCCCGCGCTCAGCCCGTAATTCCCTGCATGATCCATGTAGTGCTTGATCTCGGACGAGCGCAGCAGCGCCTTGGTCGGGATGCAGCCCCAGTTCAGGCATATCCCCCCCAGGCGTTCGCGCTCGACGATCGCCACCTTTTTACCAAGCTGCGAGGCCCGGATCGCTGCGACATAGCCCCCCGGGCCTGAGCCGATGATCACCAGATCGAATTGTTCTGTCATTTCTCTCTGCTCCTGCGCAGGTGCCGCCGCAATGTGGCGACGATGGTGAACGGAAGAACGATCGGCTTCAACACCGACATCCATGTTGGCATCACATTCTGCACGGTTTCGGAAAACATCGCGCCGGTGTGGCGGACGACGGCTTCCCTGTCGCACATGGTTTCAAAGTCCAGCTCGCCGTCGACGTTGGTGAACACCCGCGCTTCAACGCGGGAATGCGGCGAAATATACTCGAACATCAGGATGCGTTCACCGGCCTCGGTTTGCGGAAGCAACGAATATTCAGCGTCGGCCGTCGGCAGTATCACTGCGCCAAGCAAAACCCCTTCGCCAGGCTCGACGGGGTTATACGGCGTCAGCCGGACACGCAGGCGGACATTGTCGAACACCGAATGGGTGTTGTTCTCGATCACGACTTCCTGCTGCACGACACGATACAGCGGCGTTCCGCCCCAGGACAGTTCAACCCCGTCCGGGATGTACAGCGTGCTGCGGCGATCATCGTGCACTTCGATCCGGATTCGGCGCCCAAGCCGGTCCAGCCAATCCTCCAGCAACGGGCGCAACCCGGCCCCCGCGATCAGGGCAAGCCCCCCGACCACGCCAACGATCAGCAGCAGGGTCGAGAGAGAGACAGAGTCCGTCAAGCAAGCATGCCAAGGGGATTTTCAACGAGCACCCGAAACGCCGACATGAATTCCGCACCGACCGCGCCGTCGATTGCACGATGATCGAAACTGCCGGTCGCGCTCATGACGGTGGCAATCGCCAGCGCATCATCCAGCACAACCGGGCGTTTCTCTCCGGCGCCGACGGCCAGAATAAGCCCCTCGGGCGGGTTGATGACCGCGTCGAACTGCTTGATTCCATACATGCCGAGGTTCGACAGGCTGGCGGTGCCGCCGGTATATTCCGGCGGTTGCAGCTTGCCGTCCTTGGCGCGCGCAGCCAGTTCCTTCATCTCGGTTGCGATGACGCTGAGGCGCTTGTTCCCCGCATCGCGGATGACCGGCGTGATAAGCCCACCGGGGATGGCAACGGCAACCGACACGTCCGCACGATTGAATTTGCGCAGAGAATCGCCCGCAAAGCTGACGTTCGCATCCGGCACCTCGTGCAGGGCCAGACCAAGCGCCTTCAGCAGCATGTCATTTACGGACAGCTTCACGCCCTGCGGTTCAAGTGCGCGGTTCAATTCGCCGCGCAGCTTCAGCAGCGCATCAAGGCGAACGTCGACCGTCAGATAGAAGTGCGGCACCGAGCTTTTCGATTCGGTCAGCCGGCGCGCAATGGTCTTGCGCATGTTGGAAAGCTTGACCACCTGGTGCGGCACGTCGGTTGGCGCAAGCGGCGCTGCTGCTGCCGGTGCGGCAGGTGCAGCCACATTGGGCGCGACTGCGACTGGCGCAGAAACGGCCGGAGCCTTTCCGGACGCGGCCTCTACATCCGCCTTGACGATCCGGCCATGCGGGCCGCTGCCGCGAACCGTCGCAAGATCGACACCCAGAATCTGCGCGACACGCCGTGCAAGCGGACTGGCGGGCTGGCGCGCACCATCGGCCGATGCCAGGCGCGCTGCGGCGGCCGCGGGAACAGCGGCAGGAGCAGCAGAGGCAGCCGGCGCTTCTGCGACCGGGGCCGGGGCCGTCGGCTTCACACGAGGCGAAGCTTCCTCATCCTCGCCGGCAAGGCGCGCGATGACGGCGTTCACCTTCACGTCCTCGGCCCCCTCGGCAACCAGAATTTCGGTCACCACGCCTTCATCGACGGCTTCCACTTCCATGGTCGCCTTGTCGGTTTCGATCTCGGCGATCACGTCGCCCGCTTTCACCGTGTCGCCCGGCTTGATGTGCCACTTGGCAAGCGTCCCCGACTCCATCGTCGGAGACAACGCCGGCATGGTGATGTCGATGGCCATTGAACGTCTCCTCAGATGATGGAACGGACTGCGGCGACGACATCGGCCACCTTTACCAGCGCCGCCTTTTCCAGATTGTTGGCATAGGGAAGCGGTACATCCTGGTTGGTGACGCGAAGCACCGGCGCATCCAGATCGTCGAAACCTTTTTCCATCGCAATCGCAATAACCTCACTGGAAATGCTGCAAACCGGCCAGCCCTCTTCCACCACGACCATGCGGTTGGTTCGGGCCAGCGACGCCAGGATTGCAGCCTCGTCCAGCGGGCGGAGCGTGCGAAGGTCGAGCACTTCGCATTCGATTCCTTCGGCGGCCAGTTGCACCGCCGCCTCCAGCGCCACGCCAACCCCGATCGAATAGGAAACCAGCGTTACATGCGCCCCTTCGCGATACAGGCGCGCCTTGCCGATCGGAACGACATGTTCCCCTTCGGGCACGTCAAAGCTCTGGCCATAGAGAAGCTCGTTCTCGAGGAAGACGACCGGGTCCGCCGACCGGATCGCACTTTTCAGCAGGCCCTTGGCATCAGCGGCGTCATAGGGCGAAATCACCAAGAGGCCCGGAACATTGGCATACCACGGCGCATAATTCTGGCTGTGCTGGGCCGCCACCCGGCTTGCCGCACCGTTCGGCCCCCTGAACACGATCGGGCAGCGCATCTGCCCGCCCGACATGTAATTGGTCTTGGCCGCCGAATTGATGATGTGATCGATCGCCTGCATGGCGAAGTTGAAGGTCATGAACTCGACGATCGGCCTGAGGCCGCCCATCGCCGCGCCCACACCAAGGCCGGCAAAGCCGTATTCGGTGATCGGGGTATCCAGCACCCGCTTGTCGCCGAACTCGTCCAGCAGACCCTGTGTAACCTTGTAGGCGCCCTGATACTGGGCGACTTCCTCGCCCATCACGAACACACGGCTATCGGTCCGCATCTCCTCGGCCATGGCGTCGCGCAGGGCTTCACGCACGGTCTGCCTGCGGGTCGGACCTTCAAAGCATGCGAGGGCCGCTGGCGCATGTGCAGCCGGTGCAGGCTTCGCAGCGGGCGTTGCCGGCGCAGGCGGCGCAGCCGCTGCAACGGGCGCCGGCGGTGCGGGCTTCGCAGCAGGCGCAGCATCCTCGCCCTCTCCGGCGATCACGGCGATCACGGTGCCAACCTTCACGCCATCGGTTCCGGCGGCAACGTCGATGCTGACGACCGTTCCGCCTTCATCGGCTTCCAGCTCCATGGTCGCCTTGTCGGTCTCGATCTCGGCGATCACCTGGCCGGGCTTCACCACGTCACCGGGCTTGACCAGCCAGTTCGCAAGTGTCCCCTCCTCCATGGTCGGAGACATGGCAGGCAGTTTGATATCCATCAGTAGCTCCCCACCAGAACGTCGGTGTAAAGTTCAGCAAGGTCAGGCTCGGGCGCCTGCTCGGCAAAGTCGGCCGATTCCGCCACCTGCGCCTTTACCTGCTTCTCGATCTCCTTGAACCAGCCCTCGTCTGCGAAGCCCAGCTCCAGCATTTCGCGCTTTGCATGTTCGATGGCATCCCGGTTTTCGCGGACGGACTGCACTTCCTCGCGCGAGCGATACTTAGCCGGGTCCGACATCGAGTGGCCACGATAGCGATAGGTCTTCATTTCCAGCAGAATCGGACCGCGCCCGCTTTTTACCCAGTCCAGCGCAACCGTTGCCGCACCGCGAACCGCAAGAACATCCATGCCGTCCACCTGAAGGCCCTGAATACGGAAGCTTTCGCCACGGCGGTAAAGCTGATCCTCGGCCGATGCGCGATTTACCGAGGTTCCCATTGCATACTGGTTATTCTCGATCACGAAGATGACCGGCAGCTTCCAGAGTTCGGCCATGTTGAAGGCCTCATAGACCTGCCCCTGATTCGCAGCGCCGTCACCGAAAAAGGCCAGCGCCACGCCTCCTTCTTCGCCAAGCACTTCCGAGCGATACTTGTGTGCGAATGCCAGCCCGGCACCGATCGGCACCTGCGCACCGACGATGCCGTGACCGCCGAAAAAGCCCTGTTCAACAGAGAACATGTGCATCGAGCCGCCCTTGCCCCGGCTGATGCCGGCCGCCCGCCCGGTCAGTTCGGCCATGATGACCTTCGGGTCGATGTGGCAGGCAAGCATGTGGCCATGATCACGATAGCCGGTCACCACGCTGTCCTTGCCGGGAACGATCGCCGCCTGCAGGCCGGTCACCACCGCTTCCTGGCCGATATAAAGGTGACAGAAGCCGCCGATCAGGCCCATGCCATACAACTGACCAGCCTTCTCCTCGAAGCGCCGGATCAGCAGCATCATCCGGTAATATTCCCGGTATTCATCCTGCGTCGGCACATGGCGCCCGATATTGGACAGCCCTGCCCCGCCGCCCGATGCAGCGCCCGGTGCACCGGATGATTTACTTCCCGCGGCGCCCTTGCGCACCGCACCGCCCGCAGCCTTGGCCAAGACGCTTCCCTTTCCCACAGCAGGGACAGGCAGTGCCCATGCGCCACCCCCCTCGTTCAGGCTTACGTTCTACCCGTAGCCCTCCAAGTTTCAACAGGCACTGATGGCTTGTGCGCGAAAAACCGCGCTAACGTGTCGTCGCGGGCGGATCGAGCGGCACGATCACCTCGTCCGGGCGGATGACACCGAGATGGCGACGAACCAGTTCATCGGCGAAATCCGGGTCTGCGCCCTTCGGATCCAGCAGCTTGATGTCCCGCTCCAGCGAGGCGCGCCGAATCTCAAGCTCGCCACGCTCTTTCTCCAGATGGGCGCGATCGCGGCGGATATCGTCAAGCGCGAACCAGCCCGACGGGCCGAAAAGTGCGTGCGCGCCAAAATACAGGATAACGAGCAGACAAAGTGCCGGAAGCAAGGCGCGCTTGGTCAGCTCGAACAGAGAGAGGGACTGCATGGCCAACAGAATCACGCCCGCACCGCCCCGTCAAGTGCTGCGCCGCACACAGCGATTCGAATCGGCCCGCCGGGTGTCAACATCGGGCGCGTCCGATCTGGCTGATTCGCCGCCAACCGTGCCAAAATCCCCCGGCCAGACGCCACGAACGGCAACGGACTGGCCGGGGACGCACCGGAAAAAGTTAACGCACAGCATGCCAATTTGTGTTTGAATTGTCCTATAAGACACTGAATATGGGATGTTTCGACATATATGTTGTAAATTTACACCATATTGGACGTAACAATCTAAAAAAATGTAAACCCGTGATTTCATATCTTTAACAGGCATTCATCATCCGCTAACAAAGAGGGGCGAGGGCGAAAACATAACAAGGGTCGCCCCGTGAGAAACGGAGAAACGCCATGGTCAACAGTCTCGCAAAAGCAGGCGTAGCCGTCGCTCTCTTCATGGCCAGCGTTCCGTTGGCAGCCAGCCAGAACCGGGCAGAAGACCCGGCAGCCGGCAGCCAGGCCCAATACAAGACCGCCAGCTATCAGGCGGCTCAGCAACCAGTCGCAACGACGACGAACAACAACAAGAGTGACAACACAATGTCACCGGTGCC
>NZ_DBNHFX010000202.1:0-5977 GCF_057137845.1 Sandaracinobacteroides sp.
GTTAACAGATCGTAACAATTTGAAGGTCGGTCAGGAGTAGCGTCCAAAGATCAGGGTCCCTGCGATTCAACTATTCGCGTTTTGTAGCAAGCCGCGAACGAGGAAGGGGACAGAAGATGGCGAAGAATTTCGTTAAGCGCGATTTCGTGATCAAGGATCTTGTCATCAGTGTCGGTGGTGGTGCAGGTGCCGGGACGTGGTTGCCTGGCCCCGATGGGGAAACACCGCCCTCGCCGATTTCACCGATTGCCAGCATTCTGGTGAACGTCACCATTCTGGAGCTGGTTCGAGGATCGGTGATTGACGCAATGCGCAACAAGAACTTCGATTCGATCGGCCGCGCATTTCTCGATGGCGATCCAGACGGCAATCCGGCGCTGCGGACCGCTATCCGCGAGATCGGTTCGGCCGTGGTGGCAAGCGCTGCCTATGCGGCGATGAGCGGGGGTGGCGGCGGGGCTGTCGGCCTCGTCGATCCCGACAAGACATTCGAGGGCATCCCGACGCCGCTTACCCCGGTCGTCCACACCGGCCTCGGCCTGCATCGCGTGACCGAACTGCCACGGCTGAAGAAGCAGCTTGCGGAAGTTGTGGCCTATGTCGACAAGGCGATCGCGGCACAGACGCCGCACGGCGCCGATGTCGGGGTGGTGCGCGAGCAACTGGAAGGGGCGTTGAAGACGCTCGGTCACTAGTCGCGAACGGTCGGGCGGGCCAGATGGATCCGGCTGCGCTTTCACGCCACGCGCTGCATCTGGCTGCACGGCGGCCATTCGCCGATGCTGCGGATGCGGCGCGCTGGTTGTATCGCTATGGCACGGTGCCCTGCACCGACGTGATCGTGCGCGATTTCGGCGCCGGTGATGAACCGATGGCGGTGCTGGGGCTGGCGAGCACCGGATCGGCCCGGCGCTGCCTTGCCGAAAGCTATGATGGCGCAACCTATCCGGGCTGGCTCAGCTTTTCGCACCAGGCGGCCGGGGATCGGCCGCACGCGGGGTTCAAGGTTTATGTAAGCCCGCGCCCCGAAGCACTGGCGGCGGCCTTTCCGCTGCTGGCCGGCCTGTTCGCGCGCCACGAAGTCAGGGCATTCAAGGTGGGGCGCGGCCTCGACGGCCTGCTGCGGCCCGACAAGATCGTCGCCTATTTCGACGACGAGGCGCACATGCAGGCGGTTGCCGCCGCCATATCCGCTGCCCTGCGCGGGTGCCCGGCGCAAGGCGTGCCCTTCACCGCCCGTTTTGCCGGGCGCGACGACGACGGGCTGGTTTCGCACGGGTTCGACCCGCCGGCCGATGGCGAGCCGCAAAGCTGGCGCGGTTGGGTGACGCGCCGCCTTGCCGAACATCTGCTGGCCGCCCGCAAGGCGACGGGTGCCGACGCAGTGACGGGTGCGCTTGCAACGGCCAGCGCTGCCGGGATCGACACCGACGGCTGGACGGCGAACGCAGCGCTGTTCGCCAGCGCGCCGCCATGACCGCCGGGCTGGACCTGGCGACGACGCTGCTGCTGCTGCCGGCCGATGCCCGGCTGCTGCCGGTGGCCGACCTTGCGCCGCGCCTGCGCGAGGCTTTGGGCCATGTGCGCGGCAACGCGATCGTCGTCACCCGCCCCGGTTTTCGCGTGACCACGCGGCAGGTCGCGCCGGCCTTGGCCATGCTGCTGGCCGAATTCCGCACCCCCAGCCGCCTGACCGATGCCGTGCACCGGTTCAGCCGGTCGAACGGGCAGGATCCGCAGGCCATGCTCGACCTGAGTTTCGATGCGCTGGTTTCCTGCATTGGCGGCCGCATCCTCGTCGATGCGGCGTCTGCCGATGCGCTGGCGGTCGAGCCGACGCTGGCGGCTGGCGAGGCGTTCGCCGGAATGGAGGTCGAAGCGCTGGTCCGCTCGCTGAACGACACCGAACTCTATCGTGTGCGCATGGCGGATGGCCGCCGTGCGGCGCTGAAGGTGGCGCGCGACGGCCATGGCGCGGCTGCACTTTCGCACGAAGCGGCGTTGCAGGCAGAACTTGCCGGGCCGGATATTCCAGCTCTGTTGGCGGATGGCGTGCAGGACGGGCGCCGATGGCTCGCGCTTGCGTGGCGCGAGGGTGTATCGGTCACGGTGGCGGCGCAGCAGGCGCGCGCCGGGCAAACCCGGAAGCGGCTGGCGGGCATCGTCGGCGCGGTGCTTGCGGCCTATGCCCGCCTGCACGCGCGCGGGTTCGTGCACGGCGACATTCACCCCGGCAATATTCTGGTCGCAGAGGACGATCGGGTAACGCTGCTGGATCTGGGGCGTGCAGGCGTCGCCGGTGTTGCGGGTGCAAAGGATCCGGCGCGGGCCGGTGTGCCCTATTTCCACGATCCCGAACTGGCCGAGGCATCGCTGCACGGCGACTTCCCTCCTGCCGCCACGGCACAGTCCGAGCAGCACGCATTGGCCGTGCTTGCCTATATGCTGCTGACCGGGCTGTACCCCTTCGAGCCGACGGCCGACAACCGCGAGCTGCTGGCGCGGATCGCCGACCGCCCGCCGCTGCCGTTCGCCGAACGCGGCGCCGAACCTTGGCCCGCTGTCGAGGCGGTTCTGCACCGGGCACTGGCGAAGCGCGCAAGCCAACGGTTCACCAGCACAGCCGCCTTCGCGCGGGCGTTTCAGCGCGCCAGCCGCATCCCCCGCCCGGCCTTGCCGCATGCGGACTGGCTGGAACCCGTTCTGGATCGCCTGCGGGTGGCCGACATGCTGCCGGGCATTGCCCCCATCGAACAGGCATGGCTGAGCTATCGCGCGGCGATCAGCCGATCGGATGCGGCGCTGCTGGCAGCGGCCGATGTGCTGGTGCAGGGCGCAGGCCCCGGCTGGGCGGCGGCGGCGGTTGCTGCCGGGATTGCCCGCGCACGCGGAGACCGCCGCGACGAACAGGCGGCAATCGATGCGTTCGCACAGGCGGCAGGCCGGATTACCGACTTTGCCGAACGCCAGCAGATGCTGTTGGCCGCAGGGTGTCTGCTGGAAGGGGCGCCGACACGCGGGCTGGACATCGGGCGGCTGCGGCAGGCGGTGCGCCGGTCGATGAAGGCTTTGCAGCTAAGGCTGAACCCGTTGGCGCTGCATCCGGCGCTGGCGCTTGGTGCTTCGGGGGCGTTTCCGTTGCCGGCGAACATGGCGAACCGCCTTGCCGCCTTGCCGGCAGGTTCGCCGTGGCTATGGGCGCTGGCGCACCGGCAGTTTCCGCAACGCGGCTTCGACCGGCGGGCGGGCGCAGAATTTCGCACGCCCGATCTGCTGCTGCGCGGCCTGCGGCATCTGCGCCTCTATCAGATGACGGGCAGGCAGCGGTTTCTTGTCGCTGCGCGGCGTTGTGCGGCGTCGATCGAGCCAGGGCCGCCGGTCTTTGCTGCAATGCTGCTGGCGATTGAGCTTGAAGCGCCCTCGCGCGCGATCCCGCCGCCGTGGCTGGCGGGGATCGGCGGCTAGCTGTCGGACTGGACGATCGGCCGCCCCACCGCCTGCGAAATCAGCACATACAGCTTGCCGATATCGGAGGACAGCAGCACCAGCGCGAAGGCCTCGCCGTCCGGATCTTTCAAAACGCGGCGGATCAGTTCGCCGAACTGTTCCAGATAGCGCGACGCTTCCTCGCGGAACGCGTCGTCGTGCTGGTAGTGGCGGTGGATCCGGCGCGAAGTTTCCTTGTCGGCCAGCCGGACGACCGAGCGCGCGAACAGGCTGCGGTCGCCGCTGAGGTAACGCGCCCACGCGCCGTCCTCGACGTCGATCGTCAGCAGTTTCGCGATATCGACCGAGGCTTCCTGCAAGCTGTCAACCAGCCTGAGCGAGCGCGCCGCCAGCGTGTCGCGGGCGCGAACGTCCATCCGGGTATCCACCTCGTCGACGCGCGCTTCGGTTTCGGCGATTACACGCAAGAGATCGACCAACTGGCCGCTCAGGCGCTCGGAGGCGGTCGCGGCGGCTTCGGCTGCCTTGACCGATGCATCCTCGAGCGAGGCGATCTGCAAGCGGATCGGTGCGCCGAACGCCGCCTCGGCGCGGGTCGAGGCAAGTTCGTCGAGCGCCGCTTCGGCTTCATCGACGACCGAGGTAAGCAGTGTGCGGATTTCGCCGGCGGTGCCGTTCACCGCCTGCCGGACCTGCATCACATTTTCCACCATGCGCGACGCAGCGGCGATCGCGGTCTGCTCGGTCGAGGCGTGGATGTCCTGCACCATGGCGCGGGCGTTTTCAAACTCTCCGGCCAGCGAACGCGCGAGGTCCGCGACTGCGGCATGATCGCGCTCGAATGCTGCGGAACTGTCGCGCAGCAATTCCACCTGCGAACCGATCTGTGCGCCAAGTGTATCCAGTTGGTCGGACACCAGATTCCCACGTTCGGAAAGGCTGTCGAAGCCATCAGCCAGAGCAGGAAGGCGCGCCGCCGCACCGTCGGCGAAACCTGCGAATTCCGGATCCAGCCCGGCGATCCGCGCATGCAGCGCCTCGACCGCCTGCTGCCGGTCGGCCACCGAGGCCTGCAAACCGTCGAGCACCGAAAGCGCACTGGCGACCTGCGCCGCGATGCCCTGAAACTGCTGCGCGCCTTCATGGCCAAGTTCGGCCAGGCGGGCGCCGAATGCGGCGATGCCCTGCTCGCTTTCCTCGCGCATCGAGGCGGCGGCCTCGCTCTGGCGCTGGCGCAGTTCGGTAATGCGCGCCTCGACCAGAGCCACGGCCTCGGTTGCGTCCTGTTCGAGGCGCGTGCGCATGTCTGTCTGGCGGTCGGTCAGCCGGTCCAGCTTGTGCTCGATGCCGGTTGCAAGCGCGTCGGCGCCTGCCTCGAGGTCGGTGCCCAGTTGCTGCTGCACCTGCTTCAGTGCCTGCAACCGTTGTTCGACGGCATCGACCATCGCCGACATGCGGCCGTGCAGCGCCTCGGCTTCGTCGTTCTGGCGGGCGCCGATTTCGTGCATCCGCGCTTCCAGCCCGGCCAGTGCGGCGCCAAGGCGTTCTGTCTGCACGGCTTCGGCCTGCTGCTGCCGTTCCGCCAGATCGCCAAGCCTGCTTTCAAGCGCTGCCGTATTCTGGCCGATTTCTGCCAGCATCGTTTCAGTGACGGATGCCTGCTGGCTGCGCAGCCCCGCAAGCCGCCCTTCGATCGCGTCGATGCTGGCGCCGGCATGGGCATGCACCGTGTCGGAAAGCGCCTGATGTTCCTGAAACTGCTGTTTCAACTGGCTGGCCGCGCCCAGCAGCACGTCGATCCGCTGGCCAAGCACCCGTGTGCCGTCGGCGCCGAAGCCGTCCAGTTCGTGACGGGCGTTCGCCACCATCTGCTCGACCCGCTGCGCCTGATCCTGCAACGCATCGCCGATCGAGCGGAACGCTTCGGCCGACCGGTCGAGGACGCCGGTGATCGCCGCATCCAGCGTATAGGCGCGGTTGGCGATGGTCTTGGTGGTTTCAGCCGAGTTCTGGTCAATCTGGCCGATCAGGCCCTGCATCGAGCCAACCATGGTTTCGGCCTCCCGCCCGGCGTCGCGGCTGTGGGCGGCGACCTGCGCCAGCGTCGCCTCGACGGTTTCGAGCTGGCGGCGGGCTTCGCTGCCGGCGATCCGCAGAGCGGCTTCGGCCTCACGCGCCTGCCCCGCCAGTCCGGGCACGATCTCCAGCAGGCCGGATGCGGCTTTCCCCATGTCGGCCGAGGACAGCGCCATGTTGCCGGCAGCCACCTCGAGCGCCTGTGCCGTTGCGGCAAGGCCGGCGCCTTCGGCGGCCGTTGATGTGCGCAGTTCCTCGACGCGGGCGCTGCAATCGAGGAGGGCCGAATGGATGCGGCCAAGCTGTTCTTCCAGGTCGCCGGCGGCACGGGTGGCGACGGTGACGCGCTCTTCCATGGCGTCGATGTCGACGGGCCGGCGACCGATCGACAGGAACGCCAGCAGCAGCAACAGCACGATCAGCGGTGGAAGGGCGGCGATCAGCAGCGATTGCC
>NZ_DBNHFX010000203.1:0-1848 GCF_057137845.1 Sandaracinobacteroides sp.
GTTGCCGGCGTTGCGCCATCCGGGGCGACGGTTCTGGTTACCGGCAGGTCAGGAACCGGCAAGGAGAATGTCGCGCGGGCGCTGCATGCCGGCAGTACGCGTGCATCCGCGCCATTCGAAGCGGTGAACTGCGGCGCCATACCGGCGGAACTTGCAGAAGCAGAACTGTTCGGTGCCGAAGCTGGCGCATACACCGGCGCCGTGAAGGCGCGGGTCGGCCGGCTGGAGGCGGCGAACGGAGGAACGCTGTTCCTCGACGAGATCGGGGATCTGCCGTTGCCATTGCAGGTGAAGTTGCTGCGTGCCATCGAAACGCGCGAAATCCAGCGGCTTGGCGCATCGAAGCCGGTGCCGGTCGATTTCAGGCTTGTAGCTGCAACCAATATCGATCTGGATCGCGCGGTTGCCGAAGGCCGTTTCCGCGAGGACCTGTATTGGCGCATCGCGGTTGTCTGGATCGATCTGCCGCCGCTTTCCGAGCGGGTCGAGGATATTCCAGCGCTTGTCGCGCATTTCGGCCGGGATGGCCGTGCGCGTCTGCACCTGACAGCGTGTGGAGAGCACGCCCTGGCCGCGCATACCTGGCCGGGGAACTTGCGCGAGTTGCGTAATCTGGTCGAGCGTGCACATGCATTGGGCGAGCGGGTGCTGGACGCCGGCGCGGTGGCCCGGCTGCTGCATCCTGCACGCCGCCCGATGGCGCAATGGCTGGCAGGCGAAACGCCGCAGGCAGCCGCCCGCAGCAGCGATCTGACCGCGCTGCCTGGCGTCAGTGTGCCTGAGCCGGTTGCTCTGAAAAGGCTGATCGCCGAGGCCGAGTCTCTGTTGATCAGCGACGCGCTCGCCCGGTCGAACGGAACGGTCGCCGATTCGGCCCGGCTGTTGGGCCTGAAGCGGACGACGCTGGTCGAGAAGATGAAGCGGATGGGCCTCAGGGCGGCAAACGAAGCCGCCTGAGGCCGATCGTGCAGCCGCCCCGGGGGGAGGCGGCCTTCGTTCAGCGCTGGCTGATCGGCACGTAATCGCGCTGGGGCGCCCCGGTATAAAGCTGGCGCGGGCGGCCGATCTTCTGCTCGGGGTCGCCGATCATTTCGTTCCATTGCGCTACCCAGCCAACGGTGCGGGCCAGTGCGAACAGCACGGTGAACATGCTGGTGGGGAAGCCGATCGCCGACAGGATGATGCCGGAATAGAAGTCGACGTTGGGGTAAAGCTTCTTGTCGACGAAATACGGGTCCTTCAGTGCGATCTGTTCCAGTTCGCGGGCAACGTCGAAGATCGGATCGTCGACGCCCAGCTTTTCCAGCACCTCATATGCAGTTTTCTGCATGACTTTCGCGCGCGGATCGTAGTTTTTGTACACCCGGTGCCCAAAGCCCATCAGGCGGAACGGGTCGTCCTTGTCCTTGGCGCGGGCGATATATTCCGGGATGCGTTCCGGGCGGCCGATTTCGCGCAGCATGTTCAGCGCTGCTTCGTTGGCGCCGCCATGTGCGGGGCCCCACAGGCAGGCAATGCCGGCCGCGATGCAGGCGAACGGGTTTGCGCCCGACGAACCGGCCAGACGCACCGTCGAGGTTGAGGCGTTCTGTTCGTGGTCGGCGTGGAGGATGAAGATGCGGTCCATCGCCTGTTCGACCACCGGATCGACGACATAGGGTTCGGCCGGCACGCCGAACGTCATGCGCAGGAAGTTCGCCGAATAGGACAGCGAATTGTCAGGATACATGAACGGCTGGCCGATCGAGTATTTATAGGCCATCGCCGACAGGGTGGGCATCTTGGCGATCAGCCGGTGGCTGGCGATCATCCGCTGCATCGGATCGTCGATGTCCGTCGAGTCGTGGT
>NZ_DBNHFX010000204.1:0-4565 GCF_057137845.1 Sandaracinobacteroides sp.
GTGCGATTGCCGCGCCAGCTTACCGGAGACGGCGGACTGGAAGGCGAAACCGCGATCCGCGTATCGGTGTTCATGTCGGTGTTCGACGTGCACATCAATCGCACCCCCGTCGCGGGCGTCGTCAGGCGTATCGCCTATGTGCCCGGCGCATTCCTCAACGCCGACCTCGACAAGGCGAGCGAGGAAAACGAGCGTCAGTATTTCATCGTGGAAAAGGCCGACGGCACCAAAGTCGGTTTCACGCAGATCGCGGGGCTGGTTGCACGGCGCATTATCGCCTTCGTTGCCGAGGGCGCAGCCGTGTCGACCGGCGAGCGGATCGGGCTGATCCGCTTCGGCAGCCGCGTCGATGTCTTTCTGCCGGCTGGTTATCAGCCGCAGGTGATAAAGGGGCAACGCGCAGTTGCCGGTGAAACCGTGCTGGCGGCGCGCTCGGTTGCGGCTGCCATTCCGGGGCCTCGCCAATGAGCGAACCCTCGTCGGGCGGGGGCGGTGCGCTTCCGCTTCGCGCGCTGATCCCGAATGCGATCACCATGCTGGCCCTGTGCGCGGGCGCAACGGCGGTGCGTTTTGCGATCGACGGCGCCTTCGACAAGGCGGCGGCGGCGATCGTTATCGCCGGGGTGCTGGACGGCATCGACGGCCGTGTCGCCCGGTTTCTGCGCGGCACCAGCAGGTTTGGTGCCGAACTGGATTCACTCTCGGACGTGACTGCGTTCGGGGTTGCCCCGGCGCTGGTTCTTTATCTGTGGGCGCTGCATGAACTTGGCCGTTTCGGCTGGGTGGTCGCGCTTGCACTGGCGGTTGGGTGCGCCTTGCGGCTGGCGCGGTTCAATGCCGCGCTCGACAAGGATGATCTGCCAAAGAAGCGACTGGGCTTTACCACGGGTGTGCCAGCACCTGCCGGGGCGGGCATGGCGCTGATCCCGCTGTTCTGGAGCCTGGCGCACGACGGCGCGCTGGATGCCGATCCGTTCAGCAGGGCGGTGATCGTTGCCGTGGTGGTTGGCGTTACAGCCGTTCTGATGGTTTCCGCATTGCCGGGCTGGGGGTTCAAATCGGTACAGGTCCCGCGTTCGGCGCGGCTGTTCGTGCTGGGGGGCATCGGCCTTTATGCAGCGGCGATGGCGCAGTGGCCGTGGCGGATGCTGTTTGTGCTGGCGCTGGCCTATGCCGTGGCATTCCCGTTTGCCAGCATCCATTACGCCAGGTTGCGCAAGGCCGAACTTGATGCATCCACGACAGACGCGGCGGACAGCGCCAACTGACCACGCTCAGGCGGCGAAGCGACCGCTTCGCGCTGCACCGACGCCCGGACGCACCGTCGGGCGCGGAAACGGCAGCACGTTCGACTGCATCGCAGGCAGCGGCGCGGCCCATGGTGCGGCCGGGCTCCAGTCGAGGGCGTGCACCAGGCGTTGGCCATGCCGCCACAAAAGCCGCACATTCGCCGCAGCGATCGCCAGCAGGGCAGCCGGGCCAAGCAGGCCGAAAATGGTTGGGTCGGTCATCGTTTGCGCCTTCACATCCGTTGTGGATGAATGTTCCTATTATGTTCCGCATCTGTCAAGCCGATTCCTGCGCGCTGCGAAATTGCGTTGTGGCAGCTTCCATCTGACTGCCAGTCTCGCTTATCCTTGGTGCAGAGGGAGAGATTCATGGCTACGGGCACGATGCAGGAATGGCCGCTCAACGTATGGAAGCTGATCGACCATGCGGCGCAGAATCACGGCGCGCGGGAGATTGTAAGCCTGACATGTGAAGGGCACGAAGTCCGCACGAACTGGCGGCATGTGCAGGGGCGTGCGAAGCAGGTTGCCGCAGCACTGCGCCGTCTTGGTGTGCAACCCGGTGACAGGGTGGCGACCCTTGCGTGGAACACCCACCGCCATGTCGAAAGCTGGTATGGTATTTCCGGCATGGGCGGTGTTGCGCACACCATCAATCCGCGCCTGTTCGAAGAACAGATCGCCTATATCGCCAACCACGCCGAAGACCGGGTGCTGTTCTTCGACCTGACGTTTGTGCCACTGATCGAAAAGCTGGCCCCGGCGTTGAAGACGATCGAGCATTTCGTGCTGCTGACCGACCGCGACCACATGCCCCGGTCGTCGGTGACCCTGCTTTGCTACGAGGATCTGATCGCCGACGAAGACCCGGACAGCGCGTGGACGCCGGTGCCGGAAACCGCGCCATCCGGGCTTTGCTATACCTCGGGAACCACCGGGAACCCCAAGGGGGTGCAATATTCGCACCGGGCGAATGTGTTGCACGCATATGGCGCCTGCATGGGTGACGTGCTGGACATCCGTTCGACGACATCGATCCTGCCCGTGGTGCCGATGTATCACGCCAACGCCTGGGGTGTGCCGTATGCGGCGGCGGCGGTAGGCGCCAAGCTTGTCATGTGTGGACCGCATTTCGACGCGCCCACCATTGCGCGCATGATCCGCACCGAAGAAGTAACCCTGACGCTGGCTGTCCCGACCGTCTGGCTGTCGATGCTGCAACACCTCGATACCACAGGCACCGACCTGAAGCCCTTGGAACGGGTGGTGATCGGCGGCTCGGCGGCGCCGCGCGCGATGATCGAGGCGTTCGAGGACAAATATGGCGTAGACGTCTGCCATGCATGGGGCATGACCGAAATGACTCCGCTTGGCACGCTCGGCACGCTTTCGGCGCATGCGCACACACTGCCCCGGCAACGCCAGATCGATCTGAAGTGCAAGCAGGGCAGGGCGATCTTCGGCGTCGAACTGAAACTGGTCGACGACGAGGGGCGAGAGCTTCCCCGTGACGGGGTAGCCTTCGGGCGGTTGCTGGTGCGCGGGCCGTGGATCGTCGCCAGCTATTTCAAGGGCGACGGCGGAGACATCCTGGACAAGGATGGCTGGTTCGACACCGGCGACGTCGCCACCATCGACTCGGAAGGCTATATGCAGATCACCGACCGTTCAAAGGACGTGATCAAGTCCGGCGGCGAGTGGATCTCGTCGATCGAAATCGAAAATCTGGCCATCGGCTGCCCGGGTGTAGCGGAAGCCGCCGTGATCGGCATCGCCCACCCCAAATGGGACGAGCGTCCCCTGCTGGTCATCGTCCGCAAGGATGGTGCTTCGGTTTCGGCAAAGGAAGTGCTGGGCTATCTGGAGGGGCGGATCGCCAAATGGTGGATGCCCGACGCTGTCGAGTTCGTGGAATCGATCCCGCACACCGCCACCGGCAAGATCCAGAAGGTGGCGTTGCGCGAACGTTTTCGCGACTATCGGCTGGCCTGAAGGCGCCTCAGTGCTGGGGCGCGAACCCGCGCCTGCCGCTCCAGATCAGCGCAGTCAGGCTTAGCAGCGCCGCCGACGCAAGATACAGCCCGACAGGCGCCAGCCCGCCCGACAGGGCCAGCGCCTGCGCGATCAGCGGTGTCAGGCCACCGCCGATCACGCCCGCGATGTTGAACGCCATCGAAGCGCCGGTGTAACGCACCCGCGCCGGAAACAGGCCGGGAAGCCACGCGCCAAGCGGGCCATAGGCAAAGCCCATGGCGAACAGCAGCAACGAAATGAACACAAAGACACCGGCTAGCCCGGCCCCCATCAGCGGCGCCATCACCAGGCCCGACAGCATGACCGCTACGCACCCCATCGCCAACACCCGCCGTGGATCAGACCGCACATCAGCCATCCACGCCGCAAGCCAGATCCCCAGCGCCATGAACAGGATCGCCACCAGTTGCACGCCAAGGAAATCCTGCATCGAATAGCCGAGCGACTTGGTTCCCCACCCCAGCAGGAAGGCAGTCGCCACATAATAGGTGGCAAAACAGCAAACTGCCCCGATCGTGCCGGCCAGAAGCACGCCGCCGTGGCGCGAAACCACTTCGCCAAGCGGCACGCGCGGCGGAGGCGCTTCGGCGAGCGCCGCCCGGAATTCCGGCGTTTCGGTAAGTTTCAGGCGTATCCACAGGCCGACCGCCACCAGTACCGCCGACAGCAGGAACGGAATCCGCCAGCCCCAGGCAGCGAATTCCGCCGGTGAAAGCCAAAGCCCCAGAATCAGGAACAGTCCGTTTGCTGCGATGAAGCCGGCGGGCGCGCCCATCTGCGGCGCCGAACCGAAGCGCGCACGCCAGCCCGGCGGGGCATTCTCGACCGCAAGCAGCGCCGCACCGCCCCATTCGCCGCCAAGCCCGAACCCCTGCCCGAACCGCAGCACGCACAAGGCGAACGGCGCGATCCAGCCGGCGGTTGCATATGTGGGCAGAAAGGCGACCAGCGTTGTCGAAATCCCCATCGTCAGCAATGATGCGACAAGCGTTGCCTTGCGACCGATCCGATCGCCGTAATGGCCGAAGACGGCGGCGCCGACGGGCCGGGCGAAGAACGCTACCGCCAGTGTTGCAAAGGCGGCCATCTGCTGGATGCCGGGATCGGTTCCGGGGAAGAAAAGCTGGCCGAACACAAGGCTGGCCGCCGTCGCATAGACATAAAAGTCGTAAAACTCGATGCCGGTGCCGACGAAACTTGCCCACAGCGCGCGGCGCTGGCGAATCCGATCCGTGTTCAAAT
>NZ_DBNHFX010000205.1:0-2370 GCF_057137845.1 Sandaracinobacteroides sp.
AAAAGCGCAGCAGCCGGGCATGGAGATCGGCGGCCGTTGCAAAATTCTGGTCGCCGTCGAGCAGCCATAACGACGGCCAGCCGGCGGCCGGCGGGGTGCCTGCCGGCCGCCTGATGATCAGCCGATAGGTCTGGCCGTCGTTCGATTGCACCTCGCGGACCTCGGACGACGCGATCGTCCAGCCGGACACCGCCGCCGCTGCTGGCACTGCCGCAAGGATTGCCAGCAGCGCCAGCCCGAGCCGTGCCGTTACCACCGGTATTGCGCCCGGATGTTCAGTGTCCGCCCGGATCCGAAGTAGCAGGAAGCGACGCTGCCGCAGGTGGCGACATAGGTCTTGTTCAGCAGGTTGCGGGCATTCGCCGAAACCGAGAGGCCGTCGAGCGCGCCGCCGTTCTTGCCGAAGTCGTAGCGCAGCAGGGCGTCGATCAGCGTGTGCGCCGGGATTTCCAGCTTGTTGGCGACATCGCCATAGCTTTTGCCGGTGTGGCGAACGCCGCCGCCGAAGCCAAGCCCGGCAAGCGGCCCCGAGGGCACGGTGTAGTTCACGAAGGTCGACGCCATGAAGTCCGGAACCTGCGACATGCGGTTGCCCTGTTCGGCGGCGATGTTCGAACGCGTGATCTTGCCGTCCATGTGGGTGAAGGTTGCGATCACCGCCAGCCCGAGGGGCAGGGTGGCGCGGCCTTCGAATTCCAGTCCCCGGATGCGGGCCTCGCCCGTCTGCACCGAGCAGGTGCCGCCGCCGCAGATGTGCGAGGGGTCGGGGTCGGTCGTGGTGATGTTCTGCTGGGTGATCTGGTAAGCGCCGATCGTCAGGTAGATCTGGCTGGCCGGCGGCTGCCAGCGCAGGCCGCCTTCCCATTGCTGCGACGTCGTCGGCTCGAAGGGTGTGCCGTCCCAATATTGCCCGCTCGATGGCTGGAACGATGTTGCATAGGTAAGATATGGCGCAAGGCCGTTGTCGAACAGATAGACGCCGCCCGCCCTCCAGGTGAAGGCGCCCGCCTTGATCCGGGTTCTGGCCTGTGTCCGCAGGTTCACCTGGGTTTCGTCGGCCCAGTCATAGCGCCCGCCAACCGTGACCCTGAGGTTGCCGAGCGACATCTGGTCCTGCCCATAGAGGCCGGTCTGTTCGGCGTTGGAGCGGGTGTAGACCTGCGGCGCGAGGTTGGCGGGATAGTCGGCCGATCCGCGCGCGACCGGGTTGAAAATGTCGAGCAGCGGCAGGACGCGCGCCGAATTGACCAGATCGCGTTCGTGCTGCCAGCCGGTGTGGAAGTAATCGAGACCGCCGAGCAGCACATGCTCGATTGCACCGGTCGTGGCGCGGGCCTGCAACTGGTTATCGAGCGCCAGCCCCTGCGACCAGCCGTCGCCCTGCACCGCGCGGCGGCGAATGGTCTGGCCGACGATGCACCCCGGAATGCCGGCACAGCCGGCGGCGGTGGTGATCGTGTCGCCGGCAAGCACGGTCGCCCGATAGAGCGAGTCGACATAGGTGTAGCGGGCGTTCAGCCGGTAGGTCAGAGCATCCGAGAACTGGTGTTCGAACAGCACGCCGACCATGAACTGGTCGCGGTCGAAGCGGTTCCAGCCCGGTTCGCCCAGAAATGCGTCGTTGTCGATGCGGCCACCGTTGGTTTCCACCAGCGTACCGGTCATCGGCAGGAACTGATAGGTCGATCCGCCGCGATCGCGCTGGAACTGCGCCAGCAGCGTCAGGCTGGTTTCATCGGTCGGCGCAAAGGTCAGGCTGGGGGCCAGATACAGGCGGCTGTTCGACGTCTGGTCGATCTGGGTGCGGCCGTCGCGATAGAGGCCGACGAAGCGCGCCAGCACGTCGCCATCGGCATCGAGCCGCCCGCCGACATCGACAGCGCCCTGGAACTGCCACCGCGCAAGATCGGTGAATCCGGCTCCCTGCAGCATCACTTCGCCGTGCGCATCACGCTGCGGTCGTTTGGACACCAGATTGACGAGGCCGCCCGGCGCAACCTGCCCATAAAGCACCGACGACGGGCCTTTCAGCACATCCACCTGTTGCAGGCCGAACGGGTCGAACGAGGTGCGCGTCCACTGGCCGCCGGAAGGCAGCCGCATGCCGTCGACGAAGTTGTTGGAACTGGAAAACCCGCCCGCCGTGAATCCGCGCACGGTGATGTCGTCGACACGGCTGTCGATGCCGCTCGCCTCGGATTGCACGCCTGCCGAGTAGGCCAGTGCTTCGGCCACCGTATGCACGCCGCGCAGGTCCATTTCCTCGCGCGTGATGATCGAGATCGTCTGCGGTGTTTCGATGAGCGGCGTGTCGGTCTTGGTCGAGGAAATGGCCTGGCTTTCGCCGGTCGCCGTGACGATGATGGTTTC
>NZ_DBNHFX010000206.1:0-8763 GCF_057137845.1 Sandaracinobacteroides sp.
CCGATTGCCGCCAGCAGCCCCGTCCAGACCGCAGTCGCATAGGCCCCCGTCACCCACGCCGGCATCATGCGCCAGATTTCCTGCTGCGCCGCCGGCAACTGCGCCAGATCCGCCTCCGACATGCGCACCTGCGTCAGATAGGCAAAGCAGCCCGCACTTTCCCACAAAAGGGCTGCCACTGCGACAACCCAGAACCAGAACGGCGGCCTGATCACTGCTTGATCGATCATGGCATCCCCCACCCGATATTCCCCCATTATGGAACCTGCACCCGTTCGGGGTGCCGCACAATCCGAAAAGCGCTGCGAACCACCGGTATTTTGCCGCTGGCATCAGGGGGATGCGCGGGCCATACTCGGCGGCGATCCCTGCGCATCCAGATCAAGCGCGCCTTCAGAGGAGTAAGCGGCCATGTCAGACGAAAATCCCGCCAGCAAGCGCCCACCCACGCACCTGACCACGGCCTTCGGCGCCCCCGTGCCCGACAACCAGAACAGCCTGACGGCAGGCGCCCGTGGCCCGCTGCTGGCACAGGACGTGTGGCTGAACGAAAAGCTGGCCAATTTCGTGCGCGAAGTGATCCCCGAGCGGCGGATGCACGCCAAAGGCTCAGGCGCGTTCGGCACCTTCACTGTCACGCACGACATCACGCGCTACACCCGCGCAAAGATTTTTTCCGCAATCGGCAAGAAAACCGAAATGTTCGCCCGCTTCACCACGGTTGCCGGCGAACGCGGCGCCGCCGACGCCGAGCGCGACATTCGCGGCTTCGCGCTGAAATTCTACACCGAGGAAGGCAACTGGGACCTCGTCGGCAACAACACGCCGGTATTTTTCCTGCGCGATCCCCGCAAATTCCCCGATCTGAACAAGGCAGTAAAGCGCGACCCCCGCACCAACATGCGCAGCGCCACCAACAACTGGGATTTCTGGACCCTGCTGCCCGAGGCGTTCCACCAGATCACGATCGTGATGTCGGATCGCGGCATCCCGAAATCCTATCGCCACATGCACGGTTTCGGCAGCCACACCTATAGCTTCCACAACGAGGCGGGCGAACGCTTCTGGGTGAAGTTCCACTTCAAAACCCGGCAGGGCATCGAGAACCTGACCGACGCCGAAGCCGCATCGATCGTGGCAGGCGACCGGGAAAGCCACCAGCGCGACCTGTATGAAGCGATCGAACGCGGCGATTTCCCGAAATGGACACTGTATGTCC
This sequence comes from Sandaracinobacteroides sp., assembly GCF_057137845.1. Taxonomy (NCBI): domain Bacteria; kingdom Pseudomonadati; phylum Pseudomonadota; class Alphaproteobacteria; order Sphingomonadales; family Sphingosinicellaceae; genus Sandaracinobacteroides; species Sandaracinobacteroides sp. Next base: position 1,220 of record NZ_DBNHFX010000206.1, read on the forward strand.
AGATCATGCCGGAAGCCGAAGCCGAATCCTATCGCTTCCACCCGTTCGACTTGACCAAGGTCTGGCTGAAGCAAGACTATCCTCTGATCGAGGTGGGCGAGTTCGAACTGAACCGCAATCCCGACAATTTCTTCCAGGACGTCGAGCAAAGCGCCTTCGCGCCATCGACGGTGCCGCCGGGGATCGGCTTTTCGCCGGACAGGATGTTGCAGGCGCGGCTGTTCAACTATGCGGATGCGCAGCGCTATCGTCTGGGCGTCAATTTTCATCAGATCCCGGTAAATGCCGCCCGCTGCCCGGTGCATTCGAACCACCGCGACGGCTATGGCAGGGTCGATGGCAATTACGGCGGGCTTCCGCACTATGAACCGAACAGTTTCAGCCAATGGCAGGAACAGCCGGAATACCGCGAACCGCCACTGAAAATCCGTGGCGACGCCGACTTCTGGGATTATCGCGAAGACGACGCCGACTATTTCACCCAGCCGCGCAAGCTGTTCCAGCAGATGAGCGCCGCCCAGAAACAGGCACTGTTCGACAACACCGCCCGCGCAATGGGCGACGCTCCTGACTTCATCAAGCAGCGCCACATCGACAACTGCACCCGATGCGACCCCGATTACGGCGCCGGAGTCGCAACAGCGCTGGGGCTGCGGTAGCCCCGGCGCCGCAACCATGTTCCGGTCGGCCTCTGCCCGCTGACCGGAACATGGTGCGCCTTCGGCCTAGAAGGTAAGCCCCAGCTCCACCCCGAAGGTGCGGGGCGTGTTGAAGTTCGCATAGTCGCCGATCAGCGCGCCGTTCGCATTTGAACGGCGGTAGATGTGCTGTTCGTTGAACAGGTTGCGCGACCACAGGGCGACGGTCAGGCCCGCAGTGCCGTTCATCGGGATGTCGGCAACCGATATCCGCCCGTTGAACAACAGCGACGGATCCACCTTCACATCTTCGTTGTCGATCGAATGGTGGCTCGACGAATAGCTTGCGTCGAGGTGGAACCGCAGCGCGCTGCCGGCTCCGCCGACCGGTGTCTGATAGTCGACTGCTGCCGATGCCGCGTGTGGCGGCGTAAACACGATGAACACCCGCTGGATCGGATTCCCCGCCATCAGCGGGTTCGGCGTGTCCGGGATGCGGGCGTGGGTGTAGTTGTAGCTGGCATTCAGGGTCAGTCCCTCGGTCGGGTAAGCCGTAAGGTCTGTTTCGATGCCACGGATGCGCGTGGTGCCCGGCGCATTCACCGTTTCCAGCGTGTTGCGGTTGGTGATCGGGTCGTAGAAGTTGAAGTCGATCTGGCTGCCGTCCCGGTTCATGATATATGCGGCCATGTTGAACCGCGCCGTGCGGTCGAACAGCATGGTCTTGGCGCCGAATTCATAGGACTTCACCTGTTCCGGCCCGAACGATCGATAGATCAACGAACGCGAACTTGCCCCGCCCGAACGGTAGCCGGTCGCATACTTCAGATACAGATTGACGCGGTCCGCCGCATCCAGCCCCAGCGTCACCATCGGATCGAACCGGCTCGAATTGGCCCTGAAGGTCAGGTTTCGGGCAACATTGTTCACCTTGAACAGTTCGCCGTGCTTCCGGTCGTTCGTGTAGCGGCCGCCAACCGTCAGGTGCAGCCAGTCGCGGCCTTCAGGCGTCCAGGTAAACTGGCCATACGCCGCGTAGCTTTTGGAAAATGCTCGGCTGGCGCGGTCGACCGAGCGGTTACCCGGAAACGACGGCCGGGGGTCGTTGATGGTGTAGCCCGAGCCATCGGCGTTCCAGCGATTGGTGTTGAAGGTGCCCGCTTCGTCTTCGGCGCGCTCGTTGAAGTAGTAAAGCCCCAGCACATAGTCGAGAGTCGACGAGCGGCCGACTGCCTGAAGCTCCTGGCTGAACTGCCGCTGATCCAGTCGCGCAAGGCTGTAGCGGCTGAAGTTGCCGTTCGGCACATAGACCGGCGTACGGTGGGCACCGCCCGAGTTGTCCCACTGGTCGTCATTGACGGTGCGCCATGCCGTCAGCGACCGCAGCTCCAGCGTATCGCCGACGTTCCAGCGCAGGACGCTGGTGAACCCTTTGGTCTTGCCGGTGTTCACATTCTGCGGAACACCGATGTCGGCGGTGTCCTGGCGCTTGTCGCTGACGACCACACCGGGCGGCAGCGGCCGGATAGTGCCGGCGGGAATCGAGCCGGACGGGTGGTTCAGCGGCAACACGGACAGCCCATGCGGATTGTAGTTGATCAACTGGCTGTAGATGGGTGTGTTTTCATCACGGCCGATGTCGAACGACAGATCTGCGGTGAAATCGGCAAACGGCTGCCAACGGGCAGCGGCCCGCCCGCCATACCGGTGAAAGCTGTTCCAGCCCAACGCACCGGGCAGCGGATTGCGCGTGGTCGCATTCTGGTGCTGCACCACCCCGTCCAACTTGACCGAGATGTTGGCAAACTCCGGCATGTCCATGTGCATCTGCGCCGAATAGCTGCCGAAATTGCCGAAGCCTGCCGACATGCGGCCGCCGAACTCGCCGGTTGGCGTCTTCAATACGATGTTTACCGCACCACCTTCGGTGTTGCGGCCGAACAGCGTACCTTGCGGGCCGCGCAGCACCTCGATGCGCTCGACATCCAGCAGCGCTGCATTCAGGCCATGCTGCCGCCCAAGGTAGATGCCATCGATATACACGCCGACGCCCTGCTCGCGGGCGGGCTGGTTGGCGTCCAGCGGAACGATGCCGCGCATCCCGATGGTCAGTGCGGAAGTGCGCGATTCGAAGGTTGCGATGCGCAGCGACGGGATCGAACCGCCGGCCAGATCGACCAGACTCTGCACGTTGCGCTGTCTGAGTGCATCGTTGTTCATCACCGATATGGCGATCGGCGTATCCTGAAGATTCGATTCGCGGCGTGTCGCCGTCACTACAATATCCGCATAGGTTGCACTGTCATCGGCCGCCACTTCGTCTGCCGCATGCGACGGCAGGGCGACGAACAGCAGCGCAGTGCCGGCCAAGAACTTGGACCGATAGTTCGAAGCAGAATGCACGAAGATATTCTCCTGGCGCTCGGTATGAGCAGCCGGGCCGATATCAGAGAAGAAAGAAGCAATTATTACAAAGGGCGCGGATGCTGGACCGCCCCCGGCGCAAGCCCGCGCTACCAGCCGCCGTCGATTGCGAAGTTCTGACCGGTGATCATCCGCGACCGGTCCGAGGCCAGAAACAGCACCAGTTCGGCAACGTCTTCGGGCTGGATACGCTGCTTCAGGCACTGGTTCTCAAGGATCCAGTCGTTGTATTCGGCCAGCCTGTCGGCAAACACCCGACGCTCGGCATCGGATACCACGGCGCCCGGCGAAACCGCGTTCACCCGCACGTTGAACGGGCCGAGTTCGCGCGCCAGCGACTTCGTCAGCCCAAGCATCGCCCCCTTGCTGGCAACATAGGGCACATAGCCGTCCCAGCGGCCATTCAGCGTCAGCGAGCAGAAATTGATGATCCGGCCGCTTCGCCTCTCCTTCATACGGGGCGCAAGCGCCCTGACCAGCGCGAATGTCGCCGCAGCGTTCACCCGCAACTGGCCTTCATATTCCTCAAGCGAGAATTCCTCGAACGGCTTGCTGATGATCAGCGCGGCATTGGAAACCAGCACGTCGAACCCGCCAAATTCGTCGCTCAGTGCGCGAACCAGCCGCTCGCTGGCGTGCAGGTCGCCCAGATCCTGACCGATGTAGCGGACGTCGACATCATATCGCTCTGCCAGTTCCTGCGCACGGGCTTCGCCGCGCTCGTCTCCGGGCCGATCGATCAGCACCAGCCTCGCCCGGCGCGCTGCGAACAGTTCTGTCTGCGCTGTCCCCAGCGAACCTAGTGCGCCGGTCACCAGAACGGTCTGGCCGTAGAATTCCGCATTCATGGCTGTTGAACCACCTTCCTGATTGTTGTGCACCGCGACATTCCGGCCGTCGGGCCTGGCTCATGCCTGCCCGCCCCGCAATGGCGCGCTTTCGACGGCGCTGGTCCGCCGGGTGACGGTGAAGCGCCGGGCCAGATCGGGGTGCAGCGCCATGCCGAGGCCCGCGCCCGGCGGCACCGTGATCCGGCCGTCACGGATCGGCGGCAACTGCGTCACCAGATCACCATACCATGTGCGGTGGAAGGCGCGGACGCTTTCCTGCACAAGCGCGTTGGGCGCATACAGCGACAGGTGCGTCGAGGCGCACAGCACCACCGGCCCGGTGCAGTCGTGCGGGGCAACGGGCAGATGCCACGCCTCGGCCATGGCGGCGACTGCGCGGGCCTCGGTCAGCCCGCCGCACCAAGACAGATCGAGCATCACGATACCGGCAGCACCGGTTTCCAGAAGATCACGGAAGCGCCAGCGTGTCGCCAGTGTTTCCGAAGCGCAGACCGGGGCAAGCGAGGCCTCGGCATAGCGTCTCAGATCGCCCAGCGCGTCCATCCTGATCGGGTCTTCGTGCCAGAACGTGCCATAGGGCGCCAGCGCGCGCGCAATGCGGATCGCCGGCGGCAACTGCCACATCGAATGGAACTCGACCATGATGTCCATGCGGTCGCCCACGCGCTTGCGGATTTGCTCGAACGGCCTGAGCGCCGCCTTCAGTTCTTCGGCGCTGATGTCCAGCCCGCGATTCCGTTCGGCCGCGCGATCGAACGGCCATATCTTCATCGCGGTGATCCCCTCGCCAAGAAGTTCCTCGGCAAGCTCGTCGGCGCGAAGCAGGAACGCATCCAGATCGGCATATTGCTGGCGCCCCCGCCCGACGCCGTAGTTCGCCGTGTTCTGGCCGCCCTGCTGCATGTAGGCCGTGCCCGCGCAGGTGTTGTAGGTGCGGATATCCGGCCGGGTGAACCCGCCCAGCAACTGCGCGATCGGCTGGCCGGTCGCCTGACCGAATATGTCCCACAGCGCGATGTCGATCGCCGAGTTGCCGCGCATTTCCGCCCCCGTCGAGGCAAAGCCGACATAGCCCGCAAGGTCGCGCGAAATCGCCTCGATCGCCAGAGGGTCGCGCCCTGCCAGCAGCGGCACGATCGTTTCATGGATATGCGCTTCCACGGCGCCTGCACCGAAGAAGGTTTCGCCAAGCCCGGTCAGGCCCGCGTCGGTCTGCACTTCCACCCAGCACAGGTTCGGATGTTCGCGCAGGCGGATGGTGTCGATCCGGGTGATCTTCACGGAGGCTCCCTCAGTTGATCCCGCTGGCCAGCAGCAGCTTCACGGTGTCGTCGAAATGCTCGGCCATCAGCCGCTCTGCTTCGGCCCGGTCGGCTGCGCTGATCGCCTTGGCAATCGCCTCGTGGCAGCCGACGCTTTCGTGGCGGGCCGCGTTGCTTTCGCGCGTCAGCCAGCCGATGCGCCACGTCTGCCGCGTCGCCACATGGAACGAGCCAACCATCAGCGCGAACAGCGGGTTGCGCGAACCGCGCGCGATCGCTTCGTGGAACGCGATGTCGTGCTCCATCACCTTGTCCATGTCGTCGAAGTCGGCCCGCATCGCAGCGGCAAGTTCGGTGATCTCGCGCGCCTCGCGTTCGGTCCGGCGCAGCGCGCACAGGCCGACGGTGCGCATCTCGATCGTGCGGCGCACATCCAGAATCTGCTGCACCGAAACCTGATCGGTGGTGATGCCATGGTCGATGACCAGTGCCAGCACCTCGGCATCGACCTTCGCCACACGCGCCCGCCGCCCGTTGCCGACATCGATCAGCCGAAGCGCCGCCATCGAACGATACGCCTCGCGGACGACGGCGCGCGAAACGCCCAGCTGTTCGCCGATCGCCGCCTCGCTGGGCAGTGGATCGCCGATCCGCAATCCGTCTGAACGGATCAGATGCCGGATGTCATGGATCACCCTCGACACCAGGCTCGTCGGCGTATCGGCATTCCCCGCCGCCGTCTCGAACAGTTGGACAGGTTCGCTCACATCTAACCTATATGCTAGCTTATCGAATATATGGCAGACAGCATGTGCCAAAGCTGTTGTCAATACCGGCAATTCCGGCCTATCCATCGGGCAATGCCAAACGGAAAGGATCGTGTGTGAAGCGGGCCGTCGACCAACCCTACGCCATCACCATGTGGGATTTCTCCTGGCTCGAGCGGCGCTGGCCCGGCGCCGGCTACGAGGATTGGGACCAGGCGCTCGATGAGCTGGCGGAACGTGGCTACGACGCCGTCAGGATTGACGCCTTCCCGCACCTCGTCTCGGCCGATCCGCATCGGCAATGGGAACTCCTGCCCGCGTGGAACCAGATGAGCTGGGGCGCGCAATCGCTGACGCGCGTGCGGATCCTGCCCGACCTGCTGGAGTTCATCGGCAAATGCCGCGACCGCAACATCGGCGTCGGCCTCTCAAGCTGGTACCGGCAAGACCCCGAGGACCACCGGCTGCGCATTCGCACGCCTGCCGATCAGGCGCGAATCTGGCTCGACACCCTTGGCCATGTCGATGCCGCCGGGCTGCTTGATGCTGTCCTGTATGTCGATCTCTGCAATGAATTCCCGATCCCGTTCTGGACGCCATATCTCTATGGCGGCACCACCGGAGAGGAACTTTCCCGCCGGTCGCCGCAAATCCTGCAATGGATGCACGACAGCGTTGCAATGCTGCGCGCAGCCTACCCCGGCCTCGATTATACCTATTCCTTCGCCTCCCAATATGACGACCTGCCCGACCAGGACGTCTCGATGCTCGATCTGCTGGACCCGCACATCTGGATGTCGCACCCGGCCGTCAGCGACTGGAACAGCATCGTCGATTACCGGTTCCAGAAATTCTCGCCGCAGGGCTTCGACAACATCGCCCAGCGCGGATACCAGACTTACCGCGACAACAAGGCCCGATACGACGCCGCCCTTCTGTCGGCGATCGACCGGATGGCCACATGGTCACGCGCATGCGGCAGGCCGCTGATCACGACGGAATGCTGGGCGGTCGTCGACTACAAGGACTGGCCGCTCCTCGACTGGGGGTGGATCAAGGACCTGTGCGAGATGGGCGTAAACCACGCCGCAGGCACCGGCCGATGGATCGGCATGGCCACTTCGAACTTCTGCGGTCCGCAGTTCGTCGGCATGTGGCGCGACATCCAGTGGCACCAGAAGCTGACTGAACGCATCCGGTCGTCGCCGATCGACGCCGACCTGCGGCGGTAAAGGCGATGCAGCCGCTGCTGAACTGCCGCAACATCGTCGGTGAGAGCATCGTCTGGTCCGACGACGGGCAATGCCTCTACTGGGTCGATATCGTCGGCAGCCGCATTCACCGCTTTGCCCCGGAAACCCGCGCGTACGATTGCTGGCGAACACCGGAACTGCCGACATCGATCGGGCTTGCGAAAGACGGCGGCTTCATCGTCGGCCTGCGCCGACGGGTCACCCGCTGGAAGCCGGGCGGCCCGTTTCAGACCATCGCCGTCCCCGAGCCGGATCTTGGCGGCAACCGCCTGAACGAAGGCGTCGTCGCACCGGACGGATCCTTCTGGGTGGGCACCATGGAAGACAATATCGGCCCCGACCTGCAACC
>NZ_DBNHFX010000207.1:0-5582 GCF_057137845.1 Sandaracinobacteroides sp.
CCGATGGCGCGAACCAGCATCGGCGGCCGCAACGGGCCGTGCGCGCCCAGCGGCAGTTGTGCGGTATCGGCGTCGAACCGGCACCGCTGCCCGAGCCGCATCGTCCGTTCGCCCAGTTCGGCAAGCACCCGGCCGATGTGCAAGCATCCACCGGGCTGGTGCATCGCGCTGCCCGATGCACGTTCGGCGGTCCTGCCCGGCTGCCCTGCCGAAGCGAGGAGCGGCCCCGGCTGGAAGTCTGCCAGCGAGAGCAGCGCCGGCCCGGCCTCGACGATCATCGGCGCTTCGCCATCCGCCGCCTCGCAAAGCAGGGCGTTGGCGCCGAACTGCGGCCGCAGGAACGCGCGCGCTTCGCGGCCGTCGGGCAGTGCGTCGGGCTGTGTGTCGCCGCCGATTCCCAGCCACATCGCTTCGGCGCGCCGCACCATCCGCCGCTCGATGACGGCCTGGCCCTCCCACTCGGGCCAGCCCCGCTGGCGCGCATCGTGAAGCGGCGGATGCCCGGCGGCCGGCGCCGGGCGCATGACGCCACGCGAATATTGTTCCACGGCGCACTCTCCTCGCCTCTGCAACCCTTGGGCGGTTCATGGTCTGGGCTGGTTTACGGCTGCCCGCGCCACAGCTTGAGGGGCGCTGACCGGCATGCGGGCGCTTGTCGGGCCGGGCGCCCGCCGGTAAGGGTGGCGTTGTTTCGCCCGGTTACGGGTATCTGGAAAACGTGGGGATTTGATGGACGCGATCGTCAGTGCCGAGTGGCTGAAGGCCGAATACAACAAGAGCGACGTGCGCATCGTCGATGCATCGCTGTTTCTGCCCGATCATGGCCGCAACCCGAAGGCCGAGTTCGAGGCTGCCCACATTCCCGGCGCAGTCTTCCTCGACCTCGAGGAAGTCGCCGATGCATCTTCGGGCCTGCCGTTCATGCTTCCCAGCCCGGAAAAGTTCGCCAGCCGCGCGCAGGCGATGGGCCTTGGCGATGGTTCGCGAATCATCGTCTATGACAACAGCCCGCTGCGGTCTTCGGCGCGGGCGTGGTGGATGTTCCGCCTGTTCGGCGCGCACCAGGTGGCGGTCCTCGACGGCGGCCTCGATGCGTGGAAGGCCGCAGGCGGCGGGCTGGAAAGTGGCAAGCCGGTGGTTCGCCACCGCCACTTCACCGTCTGGTCCGATACCTCGTCGGTGCGGTCGCTGGCCGACATGCGCGAAAACCTGAAATCGGGTGCGGCGCAGGTCGTCGATGCGCGGTCGCCGGGCCGCTTCGCCGGCACCGACCCGGAACCACGCCCCGGCATTCGCCCCGGCCACATGCCGGGCGCGCGCAACCTGCCGATGACCAGCCTCTATACCGATGACGGCCACCTGAAGGACGCCGAAGCGCTGAAGGCGGCCTTTGCCGCCGCAGGCGTCGATCCGGCGAAGCCGCTGATCGCCACCTGCGGTTCGGGGATCACCGCCGCTTCGATCGTGCTTGCAGCAACGGTGCTGGGGGCGAAGGCGCCCGCGCTCTATGATGGAAGCTGGGCGGAATGGGGCACGCAGGCGGATACGCCCGTTGTCACGGGTGCCTGAATCACGGGAGCCTGACGAACCGGCGAACCCCGCACGGGCAGGCGGCGCAGGCACGGAAACCTGGGCCGCAACAGCCGGGCGCCGCGCCGAATGGACGCAGAATCACCAGCGTACCGGCGGGGTGGTGAACCCGCCGGTCTGGCGCGCGTCGACGATCCTCTATCCAACCATCGCCGCCATGGATGCGGCCGCCGCGCATCCCGACGACACGCTGTATTATGGCCGCAAGGGAACGCCCACCACCTGGGCGTTGCGCGAAGCGCTGACCGGCCTTGAGCCGGGCGCGGCCGGAACCATGCTTTATCCCTCGGGCGTGGCGGCGATCGCCGGCGCCATGCTGGCGGTGCTGGAGCCGGGCGATCATCTGCTGATCCCCGACACCGCCTACGACCCGACGACCGCGCTTTCGCACGGCCTGCTGAAGACGCTGGGTGTCGAGGCCGAAGTCTATGATCCGCTGATCGGCGCCGGGATCGCGGCGCTGATCCGGCCGAACACCCGGCTTCTGGTGCTGGAATCGCCCGGCTCGCTGAGCTTTGAAGTGCAGGACATCCCGGTGATGACCGCCGCCGCCCGCGCGGCCGGCGTCTTCACGCTGCTCGACAATACATGGGCCGCCAGCATCTACTTCCAGGGCATCGCCAACGGCTGCGACATGGTGGTGCAGGCGCTGACGAAATATGTCGGCGGCCATTCCGACGTGATGATGGGTTCGGTCAGCGCGACCCCCGCATTGTTCCACCGGCTGCGCAACATCGCCTGGCAGATCGGCCAGTGCGTGTCGGGCGACGAGGCGGCGCTGGCGCTGCGGGGCTTCCGCACATTGCCCGTCCGCATGGAGCGGCACCAGCGGTCGGCGCTGAAGGTGGCGGGCTGGCTGAAGCAGCATCCGCTGGTCGAACGCGTGCTGCACCCGGCCTTTGCCGACTGCCCCGGTCATGAATTCTGGAAGCGGGATTTTTCCGGCAGTTCCGGCCTGTTCGGGCTGGTGCTGAACGTCGGCAGCCGCGCCGATGCCGCCCGCTTCTGCGACGGGCTGCATCACTTCGGAATCGGGTTTTCTTGGGGCGGCTTCGAAAGCCTGTGCATTCCCACCAGCCCGGAAAAACTGCGACGGCTGGGCGGCTTCCGGGCCGCCGGCCTGTCGCTCAGGCTTTCCATCGGCCTCGAAGACCCGGACGATCTGATCGCCGATCTCGATGCCGCCCTGCACCGGATGAGGAGCATCTGAAATGACCGGCATTGCCTCTCTCTATCGTGAAACCGACGCCGTAGGCCTTGGCCAGTTGGTGAAACGAAGGGAGGTAAGCCCGCTGGAATTGCTGGACGCGGCGATCGCCGTCGTCGACGCGACGCAGGAACGCTTCAATTATGTCGTCCGGCTGTTCCCCGAACGTGCGCGTGCGCAGGCGGCAGCGCTTCCGGGCGACGGCCCGCTGGCGGGCGTTCCGTTTCTGGTGAAGGATCTGGGCATCGATGTCGCCGGGCAGCCCACCGGCATGGGCAGCCGGTCGCTTTGCTATACGCCGGACTGGAACTCGATCATCGTTGATCGCGCCGACGCCGCCGGTCTGCTGACGTTCGGCAAGACGGCGACGCCCGAACTCGGCCTGACGATCAGCACCGAAAGCGAAGCCACCGGCAAAACCCGCAACCCATGGAACCCGTCGCGCATCGCCGGCGGTTCTTCGGGCGGCGCGGCGGTTGCGGTTGCGGTGGGCGCCGTGCCGCTGGCGCACGCCTCGGATGGTGGCGGCTCGATCCGGGTGCCCGCCAGTTGCTGCGGCGTCGTCGGGCTGAAAACGTCGCGCGGGCTGGTGCCGCACGGCCCGCGGATGGAAACCATGTGGAACGGCATGGCGGTGAACGGCCCGATCGCCCGCACGGTGCGCGATTGCGCGGCGTTCCTCGATGTGATTGCCGGCCCCGCACCCGGCACCCGCGCCATCCCGCCGCTGCCCGCCGGCGGCTGGCTGGGCGCGATCGATGCCGCGCCCAGGAAGCTGAGGGTGGCGCTGATGGACGGCTCGCCGCTGGGCGGTGCGATCGACGCTGACGTGTCGGCGGCGCTTGCAGCGGCTGCGCGCCTTCTGGAATCGCTGGGCCACAACGTCGAGCGGGCGACGCCCGCGCTGGATTGGGCGGGGCTGACTGCTGCCAATGTCACCAACATCGCCGTCTGCACCGCAACCGACATCCAGATGTTCGCCGATCTGTGGGGCAGGGATCCGGAATCCGGGCTTGAGCCTGCGGTTGCCAACTGGCGGCGTATGGGCAAACAGCGCAGCGGTTTCGAACAGGAATCGGCGCTTCGTGCACTGGAGGCCGGGTCGATCGCGCTCGACCGCTTTTTCGAAGGCCATGATATCCTGCTGTCGCCGACGCTTGCCGAACCGCCCGTCGAGCTGGGCCTGCTCAGTCTGTCGAACCCCGACCACAAGCAGTTCATCGACACCTACAGCCGCTTCTGCCCGTTCGTCGGCCTTGCCAACATGACGGGCACACCGGCGATCACGCTGCCGCTGGGGCAATCGTCGGCCGGGCTGCCGATCGGCATCATGGCGCATGGCCGCTACGGCGACGACCTGCTGCTGCTGCAACTGGCGCGGCAGATCGAGCAGGCCGCACCGTGGGCGGCCCGGAGGCCCGCCCTCTAGCCCCCGTTCGCTAGCCCCGGTTTGCCGCTTCGGCGACGATCAGCGCCGCCTCGGACTTGTAGCCAAGGATCACCAGTGCTGCTGCGATCCGGCGCAGATAGTCCGGCGGGACTTCGGCCCAGCTTCCGCGCAACGCGGACGCGGCCAGCAGCATCGCTTCACCGGCGTGGCGGCTGGCGACGGCGCGGTCCATGGCGCGGGTCCAGTCGTTCTCGATCAGCGGGAACTTGCGCCCGACATCGCCGCGCCCCAGCCCGGCAAGGCCCGCCGCCAGCAGATCGGCGCGGTGGGCGGGAACATCGTCGGCCCAGCGGTCGAACAGGGACGCCTCGACCGGTACGCCGGGCGTTGCCGCCACGATCATGCCCCACAACCTGGCGCGCAGGTCGCGGTCGGCGTCGGCGGTTGCCCGCCACCAGCCCGAAGCAGGCGCGGTGATCCCGGCGGCCATCAGGCTGGCGGCGATTTCGGGCGCGGCGCTGGCGAGGCCGGAACTGGCCGGAAGGCGGGCAGCCGAGGGCGCAGTGGCCACCTGCCAGCCATAGCGGTCGGCGCTACCCGCCGCCGAACGCGACCAGAGCTTCTGCAACGCATCGATCCGGGCCGATATTTCCGGCGCGACATTGGCGGCGCGCAACTGCCCGCCGGCGCTTTTCGCAACGTCCGACGGGTTCAGCGTCGCGGCTTCGGCGGCAAGGACGCGGTTGATTTCGGCGCTGCTGATCGCGCCGGTTGCGGCGGCTTCCGGCGCGTGGCTTGCGCGAACGCCGATCGAAAGGCCGGGCAGCCGCACGATCCAGCCCGCCTGCGACGGCGTTGCCTGATCCAGCAGGGCGGCCGGAATTTCGAGGCCGGCCGCACTCGCCATGCCGAGGCGCCACGCCGTCAGACCCTTCACTTCGCCCCATTCGGGATTTGCGCCCCGGCGGCCGCTGCCGGTCGCCGACGCAACCCGTTCGGCCAGGCCGATGTCGAATTCGTTCAGCTTGTTCTCGCGGCGCAGCGTGTCGAACATCTGGGCCGCGCCGACATCGTCTCCGAGGATCGACAGGCACATGGCGTCGGCCAGCACCCATGTTGCCGAGCCGGTGGCGGCCTTGGCGATCGGCGACAGCGGGCAGAGCGCCATCGGATCCGCGGTTGCAAGCGCCGACTGCAGGGCGGCCGCATGGAGGCGCGGACTGTAGCGATCGACTGCGATCTGCGACACCAGCCGATGCGCGTCGGCGCCGGCGCCGAACGCCAGCAGCGCATGGGCGCGTGCGGCAACCCAGTCGGCCGGATTGATGCCGGCCGGGGCATTTGCGCGGGTCAGCAGGGCGCGCTGCAACAGGATCTGGCCCCAGCGGCTGGCGA
>NZ_DBNHFX010000208.1:0-12473 GCF_057137845.1 Sandaracinobacteroides sp.
CCGCATGAGCCTGTTTCCTGAAGATGCACCCTATCGCGTGCTGGCCCGCAAATACCGGCCCGGCGACTTTGATGCGCTGATCGGGCAGGATGCCGTCGTCACCACCCTTGCCAACGCCATTGCCCGCAACCGCCTTGCGCAGGCCTGGCTGCTGACGGGCGTGCGAGGTGTCGGCAAGACCTCGACCGCCCGCATCATTGCACGCGCGCTGAACTGCATCGGTCCGGAGGGCGACGGCGGTCCAACGGTCAGGCCCTGCGGTGTCTGCGCCAATTGCGTGGCGATCGCCGCCGGCCAGCACATGGACGTGATCGAGATCGACGCCGCATCGAACACCGGCGTCGACAACATCCGCGAGATCATCGAGGCGGTGCGCTACGCACCGGTTTCGGCGCGCTACAAGGTCTATATCATCGACGAAGTGCACATGCTTTCGAAGGGTGCCTTCAATGCGTTGCTGAAAACTCTTGAGGAACCGCCGCCGCATGTGAAGTTCATCTTCGCGACGACCGAAGTGCAGAAGGTGCCGGCAACCATCCTGAGCCGCTGCCAGCGCTTCGACCTGAAGCGCGTGCCTGCTGTGCTGTTGTCCGAGCATTTCGCCAAAGTCAGCGCAACGGAAGGGGTTGCGGTCCAAGCGGAAGCGCTGTCGCTGATCGCCCGCGCCGCCGAGGGCAGCGTCCGCGACGGGCTGTCGATCCTCGATCAGGCGATCGCGCAGGCAGGGCAGGGCGAGGTGACGGCCGACGCCGTGCGCGAAATGCTGGGCCTTGCCGACCGGGGCAGGCTTTCGGCGCTGCTGGGGGCTATACTGGATGCCGATGCGGCGGCGGCCCTTTCCGCGATGGACATGGCGCATGGCGCCGGTGTCGAACCGCAGGCGCTGCTGGGCGGGCTGCTGGACATGGTGCACGCCGTCACCCGCGCGCGGCTTTCCGGCAGCGCCGACCCGGCGCTTCCCGAAGCGGATCGCGCAGCAGTGCTTGGCTGGTCGAAGCAATTGTCGTTCCCGGCCTTGTCGCGCCTGTGGCAGTTGCTGCTGAAGGGGCATGGCGAAGTGTTGCTGGCGCCGGCGCCGCAGCAGGCGGCGGAAATGGCGGTGCTGCGCTGCGTCCATGCAGCGGGCCTTCCCGACCCAGAGAAGCTGGCGAAGTTGCTGGAAGCAGGCGGCGGCGCAGCATCGGTGCTGGCGGCGCCTGCGGTCCCGGCATCGGGCACCCGCGCGCAGAATGCGGCAGTGCAAGCGATACCGCAGGATGCGGCGGGAATCGCCGCCCTGTTCAACGACCGCGAGGCGCTGCTGGCGCAGAAGCTGCACGACGATGTGGCGATTTCGTTCGATGGGCCGGCGTCGCTGTATCTGGGGCAGATCGGGCAGTTGCCTGCGGGCTTTGCCACCGACGTGCGTCGCTGCCTTTCCGCATGGACCGGCGCCGACTGGAAGGTCGAAGTCGGCCCGCCGCGCGCCGGCGTTGCCACCCTGCTTGCCGTTGCCGAGGCAGCGCAGGACGAAGCCTATCGGCTGGCCCTTGCAAACTCCGATGTGCAGGCGCTGATGCAGGCGTTTCCGGGCAGCGAAATCCTTCAGCCGCGCGCGCCGAAGCAGGCAGCGGCCCCACAGATCAGGAGTGTGTTCAGGTGAAAAGTATCGATGATATTCTGAAGATGGCCAACAATGTGCAGGCGCAACTGGCGCAGGCGCAGGAAGACCTCGACAAGCTGGAAGTGGAGGGCATGTCGGGCGGCGGGCTGGTGAAGATGCGCGCGTCGGCCAAGGGGCGCATCATCTCGATCGAGATCGACCCGTCGCTGCTGTCGGTCGAGTCGAAGGAAATGACCGAGGATCTGATTGTCGCCGCCTTCAACGACACCCGCGCCCGCGCCGATCAGGTGGCGCATGCGGAAATGCAGAAAATGACTGCGGGCCTGCCGCTGCCGCCGGGCTTCAAGCTCTGACAGCGACAGGCTGAACGCGGGCGGTTGTTCAGGCCGCCTGCTTCCATTCGCTTGCGCGCACCAGCCCCGGATTGTCGGCGGCGGTCGTCAGCATCGTCTCGACCCGTTCCTGCCACAGCTTTCCGAACTGCGACAGCGAGGCGGCGTCGGCCCGTTCAGCCAGCACGCGCGGAAACAGCGCCTGCATCGCCGGATCCGGCGGCACCACCCCGGCGTCGAGGTCGAGGACGACGCCGCGGCCGTTGTCCACCCGGCGCAGGGCCAAAGTGCCGTCGATTGCGGCGTCGAAGTGCAGCAGCCCGCGACGGCTGAACCGCTGGCGCGGCCCGATGCCGCCGAAGCCGGTTTCAGGCGCGGCCCCCGTCAGCAGCGTGACGACGGCTGCAACCACCCCGGTCGTGCCATGGTCGCGTGAATCCTGCAGGAACGCCTCGATGCCGCCGCGTTCGGGGGTTTCGTCCCCATACAATTCGCGCAGGCCACGCCGAACCATCAGGAAGGCACCGGCGACCGTCGGGCAGGAATGGCCCGCAAGTTTCACGACGTCGGAATAGGCATATTGGATCACACCGGTTTTCGACGCGCCCAGAAACACTGCCAGCGGATCGCGCAGGGTGATGGTGGGGGCGTCGGCGAAAAAGTCGGGAAAGTCCATCGCATCCTCGTTCATGGAATAGCAATGCGATGGTTCTGGCCTTGTTGCGAATGAAACGCAACAAGGCCAGATGCCGCACCTGCGAGGCGGGCGCGCCGGTTCAGGCCAGCCGGGCGATGTTGACCTCGTCGTTTCGCGAAAGCTGGACGGTTCGGCCGATCACGGCCACGTCGATCAGCGCGCCCGGATTTTCGCGAACCTGGGCGATGAAGCGATGGCCGTTCAAACGCGCGCGGCCGATGACGATGCCGAACGCCGGCGCGCCCTTGTCGTGCACCACCGTGAACGTTTCGATCGTGCCTTCACCGGTGGGGTTTTCGTCGAAGGCGGGGCTTTCCATCGCGTCGATCCCGGCCTGATAGGCAGCCGGATCCTGGCGTTCGAAGGGGCGCGGCGCGGTGCTCCAGACGCCGAAGCTGTGCGAAGTAAGGAACCCGCCGTTGGCAAACACCAGCCCCGGCCTGCCCGGCGCCGCGCGGCAGGCGGCGGCCACTTCGGCGATGCCATGCATGGCGTAATTGTTGCCCGGCCCGCCGAAATAGGGAAGGCCGCCGGTCAGCGTCAGTCCGCGCGGATCGTCGTGGGCAAGCCCGATCGCATCGGCGGCGATTTCGACGGCGCAGGGAAAACAGCTATAGAGGTCGAGGTGGTTCAAATCGGCCGCACCGATGCCCGCCTGCCCGAGCGCGTGCGCGGCCCCCACCCTGACGGCTGGCGACGACCAGTAGTTCACCCGTTCCGAGATCAGGTATTTTTCATGCGTGTCGGCGGTGCCGTGCAGATAGACCCGCTTTGCCGCCGGAACGCCAAGCCGGTCTGCCGCCGCAGTCGACATCAGCAGCAAGGCCGCCGCCTGATCGACGAACATGTTGGCGTTCATATATTTGGTGTAGGGGTAGCTGATGTAGCGGTTGTCCCCCTCGGGGGTGATGATTTCCTCGGCGGTGCGGGCGATCGGCAACTGCGCATAGGGGTTGTTCGCGGCGACTTCGGAAAAGCGCGCCATCAGCCTGCCGATTTCCTGCCGATGCGCGACCGGCGTGCGGCCGTAATGGGAGGCAAGCGCGTTTTCGAACAATGGGTAGATGCTGACGGGCATGGTGATGCCGTGCGCGCGTTCGTGCGCCGAGCTGTAGCGAACCTTGTCGGGCCAGCTTTCGGCGGCGTCCGGCGCATCTTCGGCCCAGTTCAGACCGACCCCTGCCTTCATCGCGCGGGCCTGCGTCCGCAACGGTTCGCACCCCGCCAGCAGCACCACGTCGTGCTCGCCGCTGGCGATCCGTTCGGCGAAGATATTGGCCAGCATTTGCGGCGAGTTGCCGCCGACCGGCCCATACAGCATGTGGCGCGGCGCAGCGCCGATCCGCTGCGCGATGCTCCAGGGCAGGTTGTTCTGCTTGCCGAACGGCGCCGGAAAGCCCGAATCCTGAAACAGCCGGATGACGGCGATGGCGTCGATCGCCGCTTCGACGCCGGTGGCGCCGCTGTCGGCGATCGCGGCCCTTGCGACCGCCGCCAGCATTTCCTGCGGCGAATGGCCATCCGCCGGGGCAGAGGTGCGGTCGACGCTCTGGGCGATGCCGACGAGAACTGGCGTGCGCGGGTCGATGGTCATGGGCGTGCCTTTGCCTGCGCCAGCCAGCCGGCGGCGCGTTCGAGAGTTTCGGTTGCCAGCGGAACCAGGCCCGCCATCGAGAAGAAGCCGTGGATCGTGCCGGGCACATGATCGTGTGCGGCGAGCGCGCCCGCATCCGCAAGCCGGGCGGCATAGGCCTTGCCTTCGTCGCGAAGGACATCGTGGCTGGCGGTGATGACATAGGCAGGCGGCAAATCATCGGGCAGGGCCGCGCGCATCGGCGCCGTTGCGGCATCGGGGGCTGCCCCCTCGGCAAGCCAGTGGTCCCAGAACCATTCCATCGCCTGCCGGTCGAGGCCGAAGCCTGCATTTTCGGCGTAGCTTGCGTAGGCGTCGGCCGGGTAATCCGTGACCGGATAGACCAGCAACTGCCCGGCCAGAGGCGGGGCTGCGCGCCCGCTTTCGAGTGCTGCAAGCGCCGCCAGATTTCCACCCGCGCTGTCTCCGCCGATCAGCAGGCGGGTCGGGTCCCCTCCGTGCAGGGTGGCGTTTGCCGCCGCCCAGCCAAGCGCCGCCAGCGCATCGCGCTGCTGTGCGGGCGCCTTGTGTTCCGGGGCGAGGCGATACCCGACGCTCACCACCAGCATCGGCCCGCGATCGGCCAAAAAGCGGCAGACATTGTCATGCGTGTCGAGCGATCCGAGAACCCAGCCGCCGCCATGCAGGTAAACCAGCACCGGAAGCGGCGTTTTTGCCTCGGCCGAGCGGTAGAGCCGCAATGCGAGCGGGCCATCGGCGGTGTCGATCGAAATGTCCTGCGTGTCGACCGTCTGCGGCGCGAGCGGCTTCAGCAGTTCGACGCGGGTTTCCATGCCCGCGCGCGCGGTGTCGACGCCGACCCGATATACCTCCGGCCCCTCCTTCATCGTTGCCAGCAGGGTAGCGATCATCGGGTCGAGTTCCATCCGCGCTTCCTCTCTCGTGTTCTGCCATGGGTAGGGGCAGACGCGGGCGGCTTGCAGCTATTGGTTTTTGCTGGTTCGCGGCTGTTCAGAAGCGCCGGACATAGCCAAAGCCCAGTTGCAGGTCGGGGCTTTCGCGGTTCAGGCCGAAACTGGCGCCGATGTCCCATTGGTGGTCGGCGCCCGGCTGCCAGCCCAGCGACAGGCCGAACAGCGTTTCGGTGCTGTGCCGATCCGGGTCGCGGTCGCGATAGAGGGAAAGCTCGGCCGTGAACGACAGGCTTTCCGCCAGCGGCACGTCGATTCCGGTAACCGTGCCATAGCCCAGATGCCGTCCGCGCCCGCTTTCGTTTACCACTGCGTCGATGCGCGGCGTCGCCGCCAGCGAAATGCCGCCGAGATCGGCACTGAGCGGCAGCAGCAGGCCGGCTCCCCAATCCCCGGCGCCGATCGCCTGCCCGCCGGTCGGCAGGGTGGCATAGGGCATGATCGCAGCCGAAAAGCCGGTGCCATCCGGGTTATAGAAGTTCTGCCGCAGCGCCAGCAGCAGGTCGCCCGTGCTTTCGGCGCCGGTTTGCTGGCCGGCTTCACGCACCCGGATCGTGCCGAATGCCGTCCAGCCCAATTGCAGTTCCAGATGGTGCGAAAGCCCGACGCGCAGCAGCACATCGCCTGCCAGCAGTTCGTCGGCGCGGGTGCCGGGGCTGCTTGTGCGTGTCCAGTCGGCGATGCCCAGTTCGAATACCGCTGTGCCCCGGTCGACGGTGCAGGCGGGGGTGCCAAGCCCCGGCCGGTCGGCGCAGAGGTCGCGGCCGACGGTTTCAGCCTTTGCCGCACCTGCCGCCAGCAGCGCTGTTGCGGCAAGGCCGACAGGCCCGAGCCAGCGGACCGGCATCGCCGCCATTTCTCAGGGCTGCGGCGCCACGTCTCCGAGGCCGGAGCCGCGACGGCGGCCAGCCTTCGGCAGCCCCGACACGCCGCCCGCACCCAGCGGCGGCAGCTTGTCGGCGGCGTCCGGCCGTTCGATCGTCTCGCCACGGATGGCCTTGGCGATTTCGTCGCCGCTCAGGGTTTCATATTCGAGCAGCGCCTGCGCCACCGCCTCCAGGTCCTCGCGGTGGTCGGACAGGATCTGCCGGGCCTTGTCATAGCCATCAAGGACCAGCCGCTTCACTTCGGCGTCGATCAGTTCTGCGGTCTTTTCCGAGACATTCTGCTGCCGCGAAACCGAATGGCCGAGGAACACTTCCTCTTGGTTTTCGGTGTATTGCAGCGGCCCCAGCTTGTCGGACATGCCCCATTGCGTGACCATCGATTTGGCAAGATTGGTCGCCATCTGGATGTCGCCGCTGGCGCCCGACGTGACCTTGTCATGGCCGAAGATCAGTTCCTCGGCGACGCGGCCGCCCATCGCCACCGACAGGTTCGCATACATCTTGTCGCGGTGGAACGAGTAGCTGTCACGCTCGGGCAGGCGCATCACCATGCCAAGCGCCCGGCCGCGCGGGATGATCGTCGCCTTGTGGATCGGATCGGATGCGGGTTCGTGCAGCGAGACGACAGCGTGCCCGGCCTCGTGGTAGGCGGTCAGCTTCTTTTCGTCCTCGGTCATCACCATCGATTTCCGCTCGACGCCCATCATCACCTTATCCTTGGCGTCCTCGAACTCGGACATGCCGACGAGGCGTTTCGACCGGCGCGCCGCCAGCAGCGCCGCTTCGTTCACCAGATTGGCGAGGTCGGCGCCGGAAAAGCCGGGCGTGCCGCGCGCGATGACGCGGGAATCGACGTCGGGCGCCAGCGGCACCTTGCGCATGTGCACCTGCAGGATGCGGATGCGGCCCTCGATGTCGGGGCGGGCCACCACGATCTGCCGGTCAAAGCGGCCCGGACGCAGCAGCGCCGGGTCGAGCACGTCGGGGCGGTTGGTCGCCGCGACGATGATGATGCCTTCGTTGGCGTCGAAGCCGTCCATCTCGACCAGCAACTGGTTCAGCGTCTGCTCGCGCTCGTCGTTGCCGCCGCCGAGACCGGCACCGCGATGGCGGCCGACGGCGTCGATTTCGTCGATGAAGATGATGCAGGGCGCGTTCTTTTTCGCCTGCTCGAACATGTCGCGCACGCGCGACGCGCCGACGCCGACGAACATTTCCACGAAATCCGACCCGGAAATGGTGAAGAACGGCACATTGGCCTCTCCGGCGATGGCACGGGCCAGCAGCGTCTTGCCGGTGCCCGGAGGGCCGACCAGCAGCGCGCCCTTGGGGATCTTGCCGCCCAGCCGGTGGAATTTCGACGGGTCTTTCAGGAAGTCGACGATTTCCTGCAATTCCTCGCGTGCTTCGTCGATCCCGGCGACGTCGTCGAAGGTGACGCGGCCGTGTTTTTCGGTCAGCATCTTGGCCCGGCTCTTGCCGAAGCCCATGGCGCCACGGCCTTGCCCGCTCTGCATCTGGCGCATGAAGAAGATCCAGATGCCGATCATGATGAGGAACGGCAGCGCGCCGACCAGAATCTGCTGCATCAGGCCGGGACGTTCTTCGGGCACGGCGTCGAACTTCACGCTCTTGGCGCGCAGGCGCTCGACGAGCTGCACGTCTCCGGGGTTGTAGGTGCGGAACTTCTGGTCGTTCGAAAGCCGCCCGACGATCGCGCGCCCGGAAATCGCAACTTCCTTCACCTGCCCGTCGTCGATCTTGGTCAGGAAGTCGGAATAGGCGATCTCGTCTCCGGCGGAAGCGCGTTCCGACGGGCCTTGAAACAACTGAACCAGCAGCACCAGTGCCAGCAGGATTCCCGCCCACATCAGGATGTTGCGGACCAGCGGAGACGGCGGCTTGCGGTTACCTTCGGACATTCGAAACCTTTCGTGAACGCACCAATGTAGGAGCGCGTCGCGCCGTTAGCAATTCGCACGATCGCCTTGATGACATTCGGTTGCAAAAACGCAACGTTCGTTACACGTTGCAGATGCACATTGTTCCGTATATGTTCCGAATCGGGAAGGAAGATTCCAGATGATCGGATATGTTACGGTTGGCACCAACGATCTTCAGCGTGCCGGGAAATTCTATGATGCGATCGCCGCCGAAATGGGGGTGGGGCGGATGATGGATTATGAAACCTTCATCGCCTGGGGCACACCCGACGGGCCGGCCGGCATCGCAGCGACCAAGCCGTTCGACGGCAAGCCGGCGACCGTCGGCAACGGGGTGATGGTGGCGCTGGCTGCGCGCGACAAGGAACAGGTACACAAGCTGCACGAAATCGCGCTGGCGAACGGCGGCACCTGCGAAGGCCCCCCCGGCCCGCGCGGGGAAGGATTTTATGCCGCCTATTTCCGCGACCTCGACGGCAACAAGCTGAACGCCTTCGTGATGGTGTAGGGCCGGGTCAGCCTTCCTGCTGATAGAGGGCTTCGTAAAGCAGCAGCGTTCCGGCCATGGCGACGTTCAGGCTGTCGGCCTTGCCGCGCATCGGCATGACGACGAGGTTATCCGACGCTGCCATCAGCCGCTCGGGCAGGCCCTGCGCTTCGTTGCCGAGCAGCAGCAAGGAAGGCGCCGGGTATCGCGCTTTGCGGTAATCCTGGGCGCGAGGGTCCAGCGCGGTGCCGGTCAGCACGGCGTTGTGCTGCTGCTTCCATGCAAGGAAGTCTTCCGTTGTCGCGTTGATGCAGGGGACGGTGAAAAACGCGCCCATGGAAGCGCGGACGGCTTCGACGCTGGTGGGGTCGGCGCATTCATCCAGCAGGATGAGCGCCGATGTCGCAGTGGCGTCGCAGGCGCGCAGCAGCGTGCCGATGTTGCCGGGATCGCGCAGCCGCTCGCAGACGAGGGTGCGCGCACCCGGAGTCAGCGCATCGAGCGCCATTGCGCGGGGTGCATAGGCTGCGGCGACCGCCTGCGGATTGTCCTTGCCGGTGACGCCGGAAAGCAGGTCGGGGGTGGTTTCGATAACGGTGCCGCCACCGCCCAGCGTTGCCTGCACCAGCCGCCGCACCAGCGCATGATCGCCCTTGCCTTCGGCGAACAGCAGCACGCGCGGTACCCAGCCCGCTTCCAGCGCCTCGGTGCAGATGCGCAACCCTTCGGCCAGGAACAGGCCTTCGATGCGGCGGAATTTTTTCTCGCGCAGGGAACGCAGGCGTTTCAGCGTGCCGTTCGAGGCGGATGTGACGTGCTGGATCATAGCGGCGGCGCGTTATAGCAGTGCCACAGGAACAGAGCAGCGACGCCGCGATGCGGCTGCCAGCGGGCGGCAAGCTCGCGCAATTGCCGTTCGGACGGGCGGTTGCCATCGGCGAACAGGCGCCCTGCCTGCACCTGCAACGCCAGATCGCCTGCCGGGAACACATCGGGCCGGCCTTCGGCGAACAGCAGGTAGATTTCCGCCGACCAGCGCCCAAGCCCCCGCACCGAGGTCAGCAGCGTGATCGCTTCCTCGTCGTCGTCGGGCAACGCGGCCAATGGCAGCGAGCCATCGACAACGAGGGCGGCGAGGCTTTGCGCATATTCGACCTTCATCCGTGACAGCCCGGCAGCGCGCAGCGCTTCGGGGGCAATCGCCAGCAGGCGCTTCGGGTCGTCGACGTCGCCTACCGCAGTCTCTACGCGGCGCCAGATGCTGGCGGCCGCCGCCGTCGAGACCTGTTGTGAAACGATGGCGCTGAGCAGCGTCCGGTATCCGCGTGGCCGGATGCGGGGTTGGGGCGCGCCATGGGCGGCGGCGGCCTTCGCAAACAGCGGGTCGGTGGCCGCGATCGCGGCCATTGCTTCGGCGATGTGCGCTTCGCTCAGGCCCAACGCCCTCTCCTTCCTGCCAAGGCCCTCTCCTTCCTGATCGGGTTGCAGATGACACTGACCGCGCTAATAGGCGGGAAACCCGTGGTGGTCACGGGCCAAATCGGAGCGTGACATGCCGAAGCTGACCATCGTCGACCGCGAAGGAAACGAAAAGACCGTGACCGGCGATGCCGGCCTGTCGGTGATGGAAGTCATCCGGGACAGCGGCTTCGATGGCCTGTTTGCAGTGTGCGGCGGCTGCTGCTCCTGCGGGACGTGCCATGTCTATGTCGATGAAGCATGGCAGGATCAGGTCGGCGGTGCCCACGACGACGAATCCGATCTGCTGGACAGTGGCGACCACCGCCAGCAGAACAGCCGGCTTTCCTGCCAGATGAAGTTCACCGATGAGCTGGACGGCCTGAAGGTGACGGTCGCCCCTGAAGACTGAACCCCGATAACCGGGGCGGGTTCAGCCACCCAGTTCTTCGGCTGCGATCCCCAGTTCTGCAAGCAGCGCCGCACGCGCGGCAGTGCATTGCTGCCAAAGCTCTGCGTTCGAAAGGTCGGCGGGCGCGATTTCGGCGGGCCAATATTCCTCGACCAGCCGTTCCAGCCGCTCGATCCGCTGTTCGTCCAGCAGGAACCGCTGATCGACTGCGGCAAGCGCCGCCTGCCCAAGCGGCACCCTGAGGCGCAGACAGGCAGGCCCGCCGCCGTTGCGCATCGATTCGCGCAGATCCAGCACATGCAGTTCGTCGATCGGGTTTGCTGCATCCTGCTGCACCCGTTGCAACCAGCGCCAGACACGCGGGTTATCCTGTGCTTCGCGCGGCAGGATCAGGGCCATGCGGCCATCAACGGCAAGCAGCGCCGCATTGAACAGATAGGAGGAAACGGCGTCGCCGAGCGGCACTTCGGCAGACGGCGCCTCGACGACGATCAGCCCCGGCACCTTGGCGGAAAGCGCGGCAAGGGTTGCCGCCCGGTCCTCGAAGGCCTGTTCGTGCGCGAACAGCAACGTGCCGTTCGAAACCGCAACCACATCGTTGTGGAACGCCCCCGCCTGGATCGCCGCCGCCGACTGTTCGGCGAACAGCACCTGCCTGACGCCATGCGTGCGGGCGACAGCCTGGCTTGCCCGCAGGTGCTGGCGTGCCGGGAATGCGCCGCCCCGATGCACGCCGTAAACGAACATTTCCACGCCGGGTTCTTCGGCCGATGGCGCGAACCGCATGTGGTTTGCCGCGCCTTCGTCACCGAAACCGGGCGCAACCGGCAGATGCACCGCGAAATGGCGGCGGTCGGCAAAGGCCAGCCGCAACTGGCCCAGCGTCTGCGGCCATTCCTGGCTGCGGTGCGGCATCGAAACCAGATTGGCGACCGTCAGGTGCGTCCGCCCGTCGGCGGTATCGGCCGCCGGGCTTACCGTTGCAGCGTTTGCGGTCCACATGGCCGACGCCGAGCAGGCGGCGGCCAGCAGTTGCCGGTCGGAGCGGGCGCAATCGGCAAGCACCTGCGCGTCGGAACCGCCGAAGCCCATTGCCCTGAGCCAGCCGGTGTTCGGCCGCTCGTGCGGCAGCAGCAGGCCCTGCGGCACCCCCAGCGACAGCACCAGCCGCATCTTCGCCAGCCCCTGCAGCGCCGCGCGTCGGGGCGCGCTGGTCTGGCCGGCATTGGCCGAGGCCGCCACATTGCCGAGGCTGAGGCCCGCATAATTGTGCGTCGGCCCGATCAGGCCATCCAGTTGCAGTTCAGGCATCAGGCGATCCCCGGCGGTGGCGCAAGGAACGGCGTTTCCGCTTCGACGCTGGCAACCGGCCATGCGCAATAGTCGGCGGCATAATAGGCCGACGGGCGGTGGTTCCCCGACAGGCCGATGCCGCCGAACGGTGCGTTCGATGCCGCGCCGTTGGTTGGCCGGTTCCAGTTGATGACGCCCGCGCGCGACTGCTGCCAGAAGCGTTCATAAAGCGCGCGGTCGCCGCCAAGCAGCGCTGCGGAAAGCCCGAAGCGGGTGGCATTGGCGGCATTGATCGCAGCGTCGAAATCGCCGACGCGCACCACCTGCAACAACGGGCCGAACAATTCCTCGTCGGGCGTGGCGATGCCCGTCACATCGAGAATGCCGGGCGAAAGGAAGGGCAACCCATCGTGCAGGCGTTGCAGTGACCGGATGGACTTGCCGCCGATCGAGCGCGCCCTTGCGATCAGATGATCGGCGGCGGCGTTCGCGATCACCGGTCCCATGAAGGGTTGCGGGTCTGCGAACGGGTCGCTGATGCGCAGCCGGTCGGCAAGCGCGACCACTGCATCCAGCAGCACCTCGTGCGCGCCGTCGCGCAGGATCAGGCGGCGCGCGCAGGTGCAGCGCTGCCCGGCCGACAGAAACGCCGACTGCACGACGATCAACGCGGCCGCCTCGATGTCGCGGTCTGCCAGATCCCAGATGACCAGCGGATTGTTGCCGCCCATTTCCAAGGCCAGCATGCGGTGCGGCGTATTGGCGAACTGTCGCGCAAGTGCGGCCCCCGTCGGGG
>NZ_DBNHFX010000209.1:0-4458 GCF_057137845.1 Sandaracinobacteroides sp.
TAGGCGCCGCCCGCCTGGAATGCAGTCGTCGGCGACCTGGCTGCGGCTGCCGCGCCGGCGATCGCCGCCGCCTGCCGCTTTGCAGCAGCGTCTGCAAGCTTGCCTGCCATCGGGTCGGTTGCGGGCAGCACACCGCCGGCGATGGCGGTTTTCACCACGTCGGTCGCGATGCCCGGCTGGCCGGCGACGATCGCAACCTTGGCAAAGTCCTGCACGTCGGCAGCGGTTGTCAGCGTGCCGGTTTCACGCATGAGGTGATAGAGAGCCAGCTTCGAATCGCGCGACATCGGCTGCGCCTTGGTGTCGAGCAGCAGCGCCTTCCAGCGCGCCGGCGTCGGGTCGAGCCGGATGAGCTTCTGGATGGTGGCGAGATAGGCCTTCTTGTCGCCCATCTTGAATTGCGCGCCGGCAAGGTTCTGCAGCACCGACGGGTTGTTCGGGTTCTTCGCCAGCATCTGCTGGTAGATCCGCGCGGCGTCGCCGGCCTTGCCCTGCATCAGGTAGGACTGGGCGACGATGGTAAGCTGGCCGGACTGGCGCGCAGCGGCCACAGCCTTGTCATACTGGCGGGCCTGATAATATAGCGGCGCGAGCTGGCTGGCCGGGGCGCCGATGCGTTCGAGTTCTGCTGCTGCCTGACCGAACTGGCCGGCGCGGGTGTAGATGAAGGCGGCCATTTCGCCGACCTTCTTGCGCTCGATCGGGGTTGTCGCGGCGGCACGGGCCTGATTCACATAGTTCTGCGCCGCTGCCGTGTTTCCGGCGCGTGCGGCGTTGGAAGCCTGTTGCAGCGGCTTGCCGACACCAGCCGAAAGAGCCTGCGCGAACGCCGCACCCGAAACGGCGGGAACACCCACCAGTGGAACGGCAGCGGCAACACCGAAGGAAACTGCAACCGTAAGCTTCTTCACCAGCTTCATTGACGACCTTTCTACTCGCGCCTCGGGCGACATTCCCCTTATGCCGCGCCAACGATGGCGCGGAAATGAACAGCCAGAATGGCAATGCCCCCCACTCGAATGTCGGCTTGCGTCATAGGGGAAGCATTCGCTGCTGAAAAGGCGAAGTTGGTAATTTTGGGCAAGGAACTTGGGTTCAAACGTGCAAATGTCGGGGCTGATGGGCAATTCCGGCGCTGTAGATGTCAAGATCGCCGGAAATCGCGCACACTTGTGCCGTGTCTCGTTCCCATCGGCGAGAATCGGCTCTAAGGCAGGCCGATTCCAGTGCGCACCGAGGAGCGAGCGACACCGTGACTACAGCATTCATCTTTCCCGGGCAGGGCAGCCAGGCAGTCGGCATGGGCCGCGCACTGGCCGAGGCAAGCGCCGCCGCCCGCGAGATTTTCCAGCAGGTGGACGACGCGCTGGGAGAACATCTCTCGCGGCTGATGTTCGAGGGGCCTGAGGACAGGCTGACGCTTACCGCGAATGCACAGCCGGCGATCATGGCGGCAAGCCTTGCCGCGCTTGCCGTTCTTGAGCGCGATGGAGGTATCCGCCTTGCGGAAAAGGCGGCGTTCGTCGCCGGGCACAGCCTTGGCGAATATTCGGCGCTGGCGGCCGCCAGCGCACTTCCTGTCGATGCCACGGCGCGGCTGCTGCGCCAGCGCGGCGATGCGATGCAGGCGGCAGTGCCTCCCGGTGAAGGCGCGATGGCGGCGATTCTGGCGCTGACGATCGACGATGTGCGCGTGATCGCCGCCGAAGCGGCGGGCGGTGAAGTCTGTGCCGTCGCGAATGACAATGCGCCGGGGCAGGTGGTGCTGTCGGGGCACCGGGCAGCCGTCGAGCGGGCGGTCGTGCTGGCCAAGGCCAAAGGCGCCCGGCACACGGTGATGCTGCCGGTCTCGGCGCCGTTTCACTGCCCGCTGATGCTGCCGGCGGCGGCCGTGATGGAAAAGGCGCTGGCGGATGCGCCGATCGTGGCGCCGATGGTTGGTCTTTACGCCAACGTGACGGCGGCGCCGGTGCAGGCGCCCGACGAGATCCGCCGGCTGCTGGTCGTGCAGGTGACGGACACCGTGCGCTGGCGCGAATCGGTCGAGGCGATGGCGGCGGCGGGTGTCACCCGGATGATCGAACTGGGCGGCAAGGTGCTTGGCCCGATGGTGAAGCGCATCGCACCCGATATCCAGAACCTGTCGGTCCAGAAGCCCGACGATGTCGATGCAGTGCTGAAGGCGCTGTAAGCAGCGCAATTCGCGAAATCTTTGCAAGGAGGCTGACGCATGTTCGATCTGACCGGGCGCACCGCGCTCGTCACCGGGGCGAGTGGAGGTATCGGCGGCGCCATTGCCCGCGTGCTGAAGGCGCGCGGGGCGCGGCTGGCGCTGTCCGGCACCCGCCGCGAGGCACTTGAGATGCTGGCCGACGAACTGGGCGGCGCCGAAGTGCTGCCGTGCCGGCTGGATGTCGCCGACGAAGTCGAGGCGCTGGTGCCGGCGGCACACGAAAAGCTTGGGCAACTGGACATTCTTGTGAACAACGCCGGCATCACCCGCGACGGGCTGGCCATGCGCATGAAGGACGACGACTGGTCGGCGGTGCTGCGGGTCGATCTGGAGGCGGCGTTCCGGCTGTCGCGCGCGGCGCTGCGTCCGATGATGAAGGCGCGGCATGGCCGCATTGTTTCGATCAGCTCGGTCGTCGGTTCGATCGGCAATCCGGGGCAGGCGAATTACGCAGCGGCGAAGGCCGGTCTCGAGGGCATGACCCGCAGCCTTGCCGCCGAAGTCGCCAGCCGCGGGGTCACGGTGAACTGCGTGGCGCCGGGCTTCATCGCCTCGGCGATGACCGACGCGCTGACGCCAGAACAGAAAGCGAAGATGTTCGAACGCATTCCCGCCGGACGCTTCGGCGAGGGAAGCGATGTGGCGGCGGCGGTCGCCTGGCTCGCTTCCGACGAGGGCGGATATGTGACCGGCCAGTCGATCCATGTGAACGGCGGCATGTATATGGCCTGATGCCCATGATCGAAGGGCATGGGTTGAAGGGCTGGTGCTTGCATGGCGCAAGGCGTGCGGCTAGTGCGGAAGCGACGAAACCACGGGGGCGCCTTGGGGCGGACTGCCGAGTGAAAGGGCAAGAGGAATGAGCGACGTCGCGGAACGGGTGAAGAAGATCGTGGTCGAGCATCTTGGTGTCGACGCCGAGAAGGTGACCGAGGAAGCAAGCTTCATCGATGATCTGGGCGCCGACAGCCTCGACACTGTCGAGCTGGTGATGGCCTTCGAGGACGAGTTCGGCGTGGAAATCCCGGACGACGCGGCCGAGAAGATCCTGACGGTGAAGGACGCCATCGCCTTCATCGCGGCGAACGGAAAGTAAGACCGGATCGGACGCCGCGTTGCGGCGAACGGCAGATCGGCCTCGTGGGACGGGCAGTCCCCGGGGCCGTTTCCGTTTCATTTTCCAAATTCATTTCACTTTCCAACTCATAAGGCCAGCCGCTAGGGATGGAGCCGGGAACGCTGGCGAAAAACGCCAGCGCGGAGTGACGAACATCAGGAGAGAGGCATGCGCCGCGTAGTCGTGACCGGCCTTGGGCTAGTGACCCCGCTGGGGGGAAGTGTGGAGCAGACCTGGGAACGGCTGATTGCCGGCCAGTCGGGCGCGGGGCCGATCACCCGCTTCGACGCGACCGACTATGCCTGCCGCATCGCCTGCGAGGTGAAGCCCGCCGACTTCGACCCCAACCTGCGGGTCGATCACAAGATCCAGCGGCAGGTGGATCCGTTCATCGTGTTCGGCCTCGACGCGGCAGGACAGGCGCTCGAGGATGCCGGCCTGACCGACATGCCCGAGGCCGACCGCCTGCGCGCGGGAACGCTGATCGGTTCCGGGATCGGCGGCCTGCCGGGCATCGCCGAAGAAGCGATCGTGCTGCACGAACGCGGCCCGCGCCGCGTCAGCCCGCACTTCGTGCACGGGCGCCTGATCAACCTCGTCTCGGGGCAGGTGTCGATCCGCTATGGGCTGATGGGTCCGAATCATGCCGTCGTGACCGCCTGCTCGACCGGCGCGCACGCCATTGGTGATGCCGCCCGGCTGATCGCCCTCGATGATGCCGACGTGATGGTGGCCGGTGGCACCGAGGCGACGATCTGCCCGATCGGCATTGCCGGTTTCGCACAGGCGCGTGCGCTTTCCACCGGCTTCAACGATGATCCGAAACGCGCCAGCCGCCCGTGGGACAAGGGCCGCGATGGCTTCGTGATGGGCGAAGGCGCAGGTGTCGTCGTCCTCGAGGAATATGAGCGCGCGAAGCGCCGTGGTGCAAAGATCTACGGCGAGGTGATCGGCTATGGCCTGACCGGCGACGCCTATCACGTGACGGCGCCGCACCCCGAAGGCTCGGGCGCGTTCCGCTCGATGCAGATGGCGCTGAAGCGGGCCGGGCTGAACCCCGGCCAGATCGACTATGTGAACGCGCACGGCACCTCGACGCCGATGGGCG
>NZ_DBNHFX010000210.1:0-4345 GCF_057137845.1 Sandaracinobacteroides sp.
CTTTCCGGCAATGACATCGTCGCTGCACTACAGGCGGCGGGGCTAGCCGAAAGCCGGGGCGGGGCGAACCCGGCGCAGATCCTCGTTCCGGCCGCGCGATCGACGACGCTGCTGCCGATCCTTGCCCGACTGGAATCGAAGGGCGCACGCTTCGTGCAGGTGAAGATCGCACCCAATCAGGACCAGACCGTCAACGCCCTGCTGGAGGTGGCCCCATGAGCATGTTCGTGCTTGCGGCCGCCGCCGCATCGGTACTGGGGCTGACGGAACTCCCCGCCCAGAAGGCCGAGCCGGGCCGCTGCCTTACCTTTCTGTGGCTGAAGCAGGAACCGCCGTTCCGCATCGCCATGATCGACGAAGCAGCCCGCACAATGCGCCTTCGCCGGGACCGGCAGATGTTCGACATCGCCGAAATCGCGCCCGGCACGTTCGGCGGCCACGGCTACAAGATCACGGTCGTGCTGGACTATGCCCCGACGCCCGGTGTGGCGGGCGGCGCCATCATCGACAGCGGCTCGATGCGGATCGAACCGCTGTCGGCGGGCACCGAAGCCATGAGCTTTCCAGTCGGCGGCATGCGATCCTGCCAATAGGCAGGCTGCCGCCCGGCCCGGCTAGATATCCAGATTGGCGACCGACAGCGCGTTTTCCTGAATGAACTCGCGCCGGGGTTCGACAATGTCGCCCATCAGCCGGGTGAAGGTTTCGTCGGCCAGGGTTGCGTCGCCCACTTCCACCTGCAGCAGCGTGCGGGCGGATGGATCGAGTGTCGTTTCCCACAGTTGCTCGGCGTTCATTTCGCCAAGGCCCTTGTAGCGCTGCACCGCCAGCCCCTTGCGGCCGGCATCCATCACCGCATCCAGCAGTTCCGACGGGCGCCGCACCGGGTTGGCGCCGATGGCGCCTGCACTGCGCCAGCGTTCGGCCTGTTCAGATGCCAGCACATGCAGCTTGCGCGCTTCGGCCGAAGCAACGAACGCGCGATCGATGATGGTTGCATCGGTCACGCCACGATCGAGATGGCGAACGATGAAGCCGCCGTCTTCACCCGGTTCGGCTGTCCAGCCGGACGATCCCTCGTTCAGCCAGGCCGCCAGCCGGTCGGCGGCGGCATGGCGATCGGTGATCGCAGGGTCGAACGCGCCCGCCATCGCCAGCGCCTCGATCAGTGCAGCCGGATAGCGGCGCGGCACATAGGCCATCAGCCTGCGCATCCGGCGCGCATGATCGACAAGTGCGCCAAGGTCGGCCCCCGACACGGTTTCGCTGCCAAGTGCGAAGGAAACACCGGCAGAACCCGCCGTCACCAGATAGTCCTCGAGAGCGGCCTCGTCCTTCAGATAGACTTCGGAACGTCCGCGCGTGACCTTGTAGAGAGGCGGCTGCGCGATGAACAGGTGGCCGTGGCGGATCAGCTCGGGCATCTGCCGGTAGAAGAAGGTCAGCAGCAGGGTGCGGATGTGCGCCCCGTCGACGTCTGCGTCGGTCATGATGACGATCTTGTGATAACGCAGCTTTTCAAGGTTGAATTCTTCGGAACCGATGCCTGCACCCAGCGCCTGAATCAGCGTGCCGATTTCCCGCGAGGAAAGCATGCGGTCGAAGCGGACACGCTCGACGTTCAGGATCTTGCCGCGCAACGGCAGGATGGCCTGGTATTGCCGGTCGCGGCCCTGCTTGGCCGAACCGCCGGCCGAATCCCCCTCGACGAGGAACAGTTCGGATTTCGCCGGATCTTTTTCCTGGCAGTCGGCCAGCTTCCCCGGCAGCGAGGCAACGGTCAGCGCCGACTTGCGGCTGGCCTCGCGCGCCTTGCGGGCGGCTTCGCGGGCGATCGCCGCATCGATGATCTTCTGCACGATCGTGCGCGCGTGCTGGGGGTTTTCCTCAAGCCATTCCGCCAGCTTGTCGGCCAGCAGCGATTCCAGCGGCTGGCGCACTTCCGAGGAAACCAGCTTGTCCTTGGTCTGGCTGGAGAACTTGGGATCCGGCAGCTTGACCGAGACGACGGCGGTCAGGCCTTCGCGCATGTCATCGCCCGAAAGGCCGACTTTTTCCTTCTTCAGCAGGCCCGATTTGTCGGCGTAATTGTTCAGGGTTCGCGTAAGCGCCGCGCGGAACGCCGCCATATGGGTGCCGCCGTCGCGCTGCGGGATGTTGTTGGTGAAGGCCAGAACATTTTCGTAGTAGCTGTCGTTCCATTGCAGCGCGACTTCGATGCCGATGTCGTCGCGCTGGCCGCGAATGGCAATCGGTTCCGCCACCAGCGGCGTCTTGGCGCGATCCAGCCAGCGCACGAACTCGGTCAGGCCGCCTTCATAGAACAGCTCGATCTCGCGGCGGTCGGCATGGCGGTCATCGACCAGCAGCAGCCGCACGCCAGAGTTCAGGAACGCCAGCTCGCGGTAGCGATGTTCGAGGCGGGTGAAGTCGAACTCGATCCCGGTGCGGAATGTCTCGATCGAGGGGAGGAAGGTGACGCTGGTGCCGCGCTTGTCGCCCTGATCGCCGACGACGGCCAAGGGCGCCTCGGGGACACCATGCCGGAAGCGCATGAAATGTTCGTGGTTGTCGCGCCAGATGCGAAGCTCGGTCCATTCCGAAAGCGCATTGACGACCGACACACCGACTCCGTGCAGACCGCCGGACACCTTGTAGCTGTTGCCGTCCTGGTTGTTGAACTTGCCGCCCGCGTGCAACTGCGTCATCACCAGCTCGGCGGCTGACACACCCTCGACCGGGTGGATGCCGGTCGGGATGCCCCGGCCGTTGTCCTCGACCGTGACCGAGCCGTCCGCGTTCAGGCGGATAAGTACCCGGTCGCAATGGCCGGCAAGGGCTTCGTCGATGGCGTTGTCGGAAACCTCGAACACCATATGGTGCAGGCCGGAACCGTCGTCGGTG
This sequence comes from Sandaracinobacteroides sp., assembly GCF_057137845.1. NCBI lineage: Bacteria > Pseudomonadati > Pseudomonadota > Alphaproteobacteria > Sphingomonadales > Sphingosinicellaceae > Sandaracinobacteroides > Sandaracinobacteroides sp. The sequence continues at coordinate 2,905 of NZ_DBNHFX010000210.1, forward strand.
TCGCCGATATACATGCCGGGGCGCTTGCGCACCGCTTCCAGGCCTTTCAGAACCTGAATGGATTCAGCACCATACTGACCGCTGGCGGCCGTCGACCGGTTTTCTTCCTGACTCATGTCGGGGGTATAGGGGCGGCCCACGGCAAACGCCAGCAAAAGCAGGCGTCAGGCGGCGTCCACCCGCCCCCCGGAAACATGGTAGCGCGCGCCTTCAAGGCCGTCGAACAGCGCAGCGTCGGTTCCTGTAGCCCATGCCTGCCCGCCAAGCCCCGCGACGTGGCGGAAGAACGCCCGCCGCCGGTCTGGATCGAGGTGCGCCGCCGCCTCATCGAGAAGCAGCAGCGGCGTCCGCCCGGAACGCGCGGCAACCAGCGCCGCGTGCGCCAGCAGGATCGACACCAGCAGCGCCTTTTGTTCACCGGTCGAGGCAAGCGCCGCCGGCATGTCCTTTTCGGCATGCACGACCGCAAGGTCCGCGCGATGCGGGCCATGCGTTGCGCGGCCGGCCGTGCGATCGGCGGCCCGCGCCGACCGCAGCCTTGACGGCAGGTCGGCGACACCGCCGTCGGCAAGGCTGATCATCGGGCGGGGAAAGCCTTCGGATGGCGCGCTGGCAAGGGCCGCCGCAAGCGCCGAGACGGTATCCAGCCGGGCACCGGCGACTGCCGCACCATGTTCGGCCATCTGCGCCTCCAGCGCGTCCAGCCAGCCGGGGTCGGCGGGCGTGTCCGCCGTCAGCAGCCGGGTGCGCGCGCGCATCGCTGCTTCGTAGCGGCTGGCGTGGCCGGCATGGCCGGGATGCAGCGCCAGCACCAACCGGTCGAGGAACCGCCTTCGCGCCGAGGCGGTATCGGAAAACAGCCGGTCCATCGCCGGAGTCAGCCACAGTTGCGCCGACCAGTCGGAAAGGGTGGACAGCGGCGCCGCTGCGCCGTTCAGCCTGAGCTGCCTGCGCTCGGGCGCTTCAGGCAGTGCGAAGGTGCGCACTTCGACCGGCGGCAGGCCGGGGTCGGCCAGCAGGCTGGCGCGCACCTCGAAACCGCCTTCGCCACCGGCCATCGCCATCTGCGACAGCGCCGCCCCGCGCATCCCGCGCCCGACGGCCAACAGTGACGCCGCTTCCAGCACATTGGTTTTCCCGGCGCCGTTCGCCCCCGTCAGCAGCACCAGCGGCGCGCTGCCCGGCGCAAGCCGGGTTTCGGCATGGTTGCGGAAACGCGCCAGCGCCAATGCCGTCAGATACACTGGCGCTGGATGTGGAACGGTGGCCGACACGCGCGATGGTCTAGCGGTGGGCGCGTCAAGCCGCTAGAGGCATGGCGATCCCAGCCGCGCCGCCACGGACCGAAGGACCGCCGCCACCGCATGAACACGCTCGTCGAACTGCTGAACTTCGCCAACTACCTGCTTCAGTTGCTGATCTGGGTGATCATCGCCCAGGC
>NZ_DBNHFX010000211.1:0-6014 GCF_057137845.1 Sandaracinobacteroides sp.
TAAAAAAACAATAAAAATCATTGTATCGTTTCATATCAATACCATGATCGCTAGAAAGCTAGCCACATGGTATTGATAGAGCTTCATGGCATCGAAGCACTCAATGCTATCCATGATGCCATGAAAAAACGATGTTTGGCGATGCCAAATGTTGCCAAGAGGTGCCGAACGAAATAGCAAAAAAAAAGCCCGCAGTAGCGCGGATTTAGATATGTTCTCGTGCTACTCGACGCCAGCCATTGCCAGACGCCCTATCACTCCCACTCGATCGTGCCGGGGGGTTTTGACGTGTAGTCATAGACTACGCGGTTCACGCCCTTTACTTCGTTGACGATGCGCGTTGCAACGCGGGCAAGGAAGGCTGGTTCGAAGGGGTAGATGTCTGCCGTCATGCCGTCGACCGACGTTACCGCACGCAGGGCGCAGACGCGATCATAGGTGCGGCCGTCGCCCATTACGCCCACGGTGCGCACCGGCAGCAGCACTGCGAAGGCCTGCCAGATTTCATCATACAGGCCGGCAGCGCGGATTTCTTCCAGATATACCGCATCCGCCTGCCGCAGCGTATCGCAGGCTTCTTCCGTCACTTCGCCGGGAATGCGGATCGCAAGGCCCGGGCCGGGGAACGGGTGGCGGCCGACAAAGATGTCGGGCAGGCCCAGTTCACGGCCCAGTTCGCGCACCTCGTCCTTGAACAGTTCGCGCAGCGGCTCGACAAGCGCCATGTCCATGCGCTCGGGCAGGCCGCCGACGTTGTGATGGCTCTTGATCGTGACGGATGGGCCGCCGGTGAAGCTCACGCTCTCGATCACGTCGGGGTATAATGTGCCTTGCGCCAGGAACTTCGCCCCGCCCAGCTTTCGTGCTTCGGCTTCGAACACGTCAATGAAGGTTTTGCCGATGAACTTGCGCTTGGCCTCGGGGTCGGTGACACCCGCCAGCCCGCCCAGAAACTGCGCGGCAGCGTCCACGTGCACCAACTGGATGTTGTAATGGTCGCGGAACAGGCCCACCACCTGCTCGGCTTCGTTCAGGCGCATCAGCCCATGATCGACGAACACGCAGACCAGTTGATCGCCGATCGCTTCATGGATGAGGACCGCCGCAACCGCCGAATCGACGCCCCCCGACAGGCCGCAGATCACCCTGCCATCACCCACCTGCGCACGGATTTCGGCGATCTTGGTTTCGCGGAAGTTCGCCATGCTCCACACCGGCTTTGCCCCGGCAACCTTCAGGACGAAATTCTCGATCAGGCGGCGCCCGTCGGGCGTGTGCACGACTTCCGGGTGGAACTGCACGGCATAGAACCCGCGCGCTTCATCCGCGACGGCGGCAAACGGCGCACCATCTGACCGGGCGACGACCTGAAACCCGGCGGGCAGCGCGTCCACCCGGTCTCCGTGGCTCATCCAGACCGGGTGCATGCTGCCATCCGCCCAGACACCTTCGAACAGCCGGCAGGGCGCCACCACCTGCACTTCGGCACGGCCGAATTCGCGCGTTCCGCCGGCAGACACCCGCCCGCCCAGCGCCTTCACCATCGCCTGCTGGCCGTAGCAGATCCCCAATACCGGCACGCCCGCCTGCAAAACCGCTACCGCGAGTTCGGGGCTGCCGCCTTCGGTCACGCTGGCGGGGCCGCCTGACAGGATGATCGCCTTTGGCTGCAAACGCCCGATGGCAGCCGCCGCGCCGTGGAACGGCACCACCTCGCAATAAACATGCGCTTCCCTAACCCGGCGCGCGATGAGCTGGGTCACCTGGCTTCCGAAGTCGAGGATCAGAACGGTGTTGGCTTGGGCTTCAGCAGAGATCGACATGCGGCTGCATTACGGATCGAATCGCCCCGACGCCAGTGGCAAGCTCAGTCGCCTTCGCTGTGCCTTTCGATCGTCGACAGGATCGTCCGCCAGCGCTCGTCCAGCGGTTTCGGGCGGCGCCCGTCGCGCGCGACATAGACATGCACGAAAAATCCCTGCGCCGCCGGTTCGGCAGAGCCTTCGACGAACAGGCCGATTTCATAGCGGACCGATGACGAACCGATGCGACTGACAGCGATTCCCGCCTGCAAACCCTGCGGGAAGGCCACCGGCCGGGCATAGGTGCAGCCGGTTTCGACCACCAGGCCGATAAGATCGCCCTTTTCGATATCCAGAAGGCCCTGCTCGACCAGCCAGGCGTTCACGGCCGTATCGAAGAAGCTATAGTAAACGACATTGTTGACGTGGCCATAGGCGTCGTTGTCCATCCAGCGCGTGGCGATCGGGCGCCATGCACGGTAATGATTGCGTCCTCTGAGAGAAGGGCGCTCGGCCATCGTGAATCCCCTTGTTGTTCAGGCGTGTGCCGATACCAGATCATGGCCGACACGATTGCGGATGCACGCATACATTGGGCCACGCATACATGCGCAACGCAACAGGAAGCAAGGCGCACAAGCGCAGCACCATTACCGCACACGCCAAAAAGTTCTGCAAGTTCAGGGAGTTCGGATGGTGGAGCCTAGCGGGATCGAACCGCTGACCTCTACAATGCCATTGTAGCGCTCTCCCAGCTGAGCTAAGGCCCCAAGACCATTCCGTGTGTCCCGCCTGGGAGCGGGAGCGGCGCGATTAGCGCAAGGTTGTGCGGGGTTCAAGCCCCTTTTCGACGCCCATCATCTTTTCGCGCCGGATGGACAGCCGGGCAGTAGATGCACATCGCCCGGCAGTGCGTGCCGGGCGATGCGCGATCGTCAGCGATCTTCCTCGCGGTCTTCGACGACCACTTCCGACAGATCGTCATCACCGCCGATATCGACGTTGGCGTCGTCCGACGGCTCGTCGCTGTCGGCATCGTCGATGTCGAGATCGTCGTTCTCGAGCGCCGGTTCGGCCTTGGCGCTGTCGCCTTCGGCCTTCTGGGTTTCGAACGGCAGCGTCTGCTTCGATTTCAGGATCGGTTCGGGGATCCACGCATTGCCGCACTCGATGCAAGTGACGGGATCGTCATTTTGCAGGTCATAGAAGCGGGTTCCGCACTTCGGGCACTGGCGCTTGGTGCCCCACTCGGGCTTGATCACGTCAAAAAACTCCGTTTGGCGGCAGGTCCGCCGTGCCGTTGAGCACCGGTCCCGTCATCGCTGGAAGGGGCGCGCCTTGCCATAGGCGCGTGCCGCTGTCAAAGCCCCCGCCCATGCACGCCGAACAAGTTCTTCCCCTGCGCCTTGTGGCAGAAGGCCCGCTGGCCGGTCACATCACCGTTCCCGGAGACAAATCCATCTCGCACCGGGCGCTCATGCTGTCGGCGCTTGCCGTCGGTGAAAGCCGCGTGGATGGCCTGCTCGAAGGCGAGGACGTGCTGGCAACCGCCGCCGCCATGCGCGCAATGGGCGCCCGGATCGAGCGCGCAGGCGAAGGAAGCTGGGCCATTCACGGCGTCGGCGTCGGCAGCCTGCTGCAACCCGCAAACGCGCTGGCGATGGGCAACAGCGGCACCTCGACACGGCTGCTGATGGGTCTGGTTGCCACCCACCCGATCACCGCCACTTTCACCGGCGATGCATCGCTAAGCAGCCGGCCGATGGGGCGGGTGATCGAACCGCTGTCGGCGATGGGCGCACAGTTCGAAGCCTCGCCCGGCGGCAGGCTGCCGCTGCTGCTGCGCGGTGCCGCCACACCCCTGCCGATCCATTATCGCCTGCCGGTCGCTTCGGCACAGGTGAAATCGGCCATTCTGCTGGCGGGGCTGAACGTGCAGGCGGAAACCGTCATCGAAGAACCCGTGCCGACGCGCGATCACAGCGAGCGGATGCTGCAAGGGTTCGGCGCCGACCTGACGGTCGATCTGCTGGCCGACGGCACGCGCCGCATCGCGGTAAGGGGCTGGGCCGAACTGAAGCCCCAGCAACTTACCGTGCCGGGCGACCCGTCGTCGGCGGCATTCCCGATCGTCGCTGCGCTGATCGTGCCCGGTTCGGACGTGTTGATCGAAGGCGTTGGCCTGAACCCGACACGCGACGGGCTGGTGCGTGTGCTGGACATGATGGGAGCCGGTATCGAACGGCTGAACCCGCGCCTCGTCGGCGGAGAGCCGGTCGCCGATCTGCGGGTGCGCCACGCGCATTTGCGCGGCATCGAGGTGCCGCCGGAAATCGCTCCGTCGATGATCGACGAATACCCTGCCCTGTTCGTGGCCGCCGCCTTTGCCGAGGGCAGGACGGTGATGCGCGGTATCGAGGAACTGCGGGTCAAGGAAAGCGACCGGATCGCAACCATGGCCGCGGGCCTGCTGGCGGCTGGCGTCGGCGTCGAAGAATTGCCTGACGGGCTGATCGTGCAGGGCGATGGCGGCGCAAAGGTCACGGGCGGCAATCAGGTAGAGACGAAGCTGGACCACCGGATCGCCATGAGCTTCGCTGTTTTGTCGCTGATGGCCAAAAGCCCGGTGACCGTCGATGACCGGGCGCCCATCGCCACCAGCTTTCCGGGGTTCCTGTCGCTGATGCAGGCAATCGGCGCGCACGAGGGCTGACCGGCAGGCTCAGCCCGCAAAGCCGCCAAGGATCGCAGCGATGCGTTCCCCCGCGTGGCCGTCGCCGAACGGCTGGACTGGCGCAAGTTTCGGCATGGCCAGCATGCGGATGGCTGCTGCGGCCATCAGGTCGCCAATGGCTGGCGCAATTTCTGCGGCGCCCGCCTCGATCGCTTCCGGCCGCTCGGTCGATGCGCGCAATACAAGCGTGCGCAGGCCAAGATAGGGCGCTTCTTCCTGTAGCCCGCCCGAATCCGTCAGCAGCAGTGCCGCGCGCCGCATCAGCCAGACCATCGCCGCATGATCCAGCGGCTCGACCAGATGGATGCCGCGCACGCCGCCAAGCGCTTTCTTCAGCGGACGGCGGACTTCCGGGTTGGGATGCAACGGCAGAATGATCCGGTGCGCACCGTCTGCGCGGCAAAGCGCGGCAAGACCGGCTGCAATCGCCTGAAGCCTGCCCATCTGATTTTCCCGGCGGTGGACGGTTGCAACGATCAGGCGTGCCGATGGATCAGCGATTGCCCCGAAACGCCTTTCCAGCCCGGCATCCAGCGACCGGTGCGCATCAAGCCGGGATGCGGTCGCGAACAGCGCGTCGATCCCTGTGTTCCCGGTGACATGGATGCGGGCATCGGGCACACCTTCCAACCGCAGCGCTATTGCCGCCCGTTCGGTTGGCGCGAAATGCAGGTTGGCAATCGGGCTTACCAGCCTGCGGTGCATTTCCTCGGGGAACGGGTCGGCGATGTCGGCGGTGCGAAGGCCCGCTTCGATATGCCCGACGGGCACGCCTGCATAGGCAGCGGCAAGCGCACCGGCGATCGTGCTGACCGTGTCGCCCTGCACCAGAACCATCGACGGCCTGTAGGCGCCGATCAGCGGCGACAGACGCTGGACCAGACTGCCGAGCAACTGGCCTGGCCCGATGCCCGCCTGCGCGCTTTCCAGCACTGCATCGGGCGATATTCCCAGTTCATTGAACATGCGTGGCGCCAGATCGCGATGCTGGCCGGTCGCAACCAGCACGACGCGGTGCCCATGACGGCGCAACGCAGCGACCACAGGCGATAATTTGACCGCTTCCGGCCGCGTCCCACAGACGACCAGAAATGGCGGTTTGCCTAGCATCGATCCGGCACCCCCTCGTGCGGCTGCATGATGTGCAACCACGGCACCGACCCCGGCGCTCCATATCAGCTTGCCGGAACGCGAGCCATCGCTTTCCGCCGCAACAGAAAGGAATTGTTGGTTAATTGCCGTAGCTTGAGCACTGCTTGAGCCAAGGGCTGACCATTGTTGAGAATCAGTTGCACATGTGAACGGTTTTGATTATCAGTCGCAACAAGCGATGTCGGCGAATCACCGATACCCCGCAGAAACCGCAGCGGATTTCACGATCTGCCGCAACGCAAAGGCCGCTCAGATGATCGTTTGCTCGTGCAATGCCCTGCGTGAAGCCCAGGTCCGCGAAATCGCGCGCGACGGCGTCAGCGGCG
>NZ_DBNHFX010000212.1:0-18433 GCF_057137845.1 Sandaracinobacteroides sp.
CGCTTGGGCAGCAGCAGCCCGACGGTGGTGGCGATCGACAGGCAGGCCAGCATGGTGCCGAAAATCAGCTTCCATCTGGCAGCAAGAATGCGGAGGAACTGGATCAGACTCATCAGTGCTTCCCCTCAGAACATACGCTCGCGGATGTTGATGATGTCGCCGGGTTCCAGCTTGGTCTGCTGGTCGACGTCGCGTTCCTTTTCGTTGCCGCGCTTCAGGCCGACCTTGCCGTTGGAGCCGGTCGGGCCGACGCCGCCTGCCTGCGCGATCATTTCCGAAACCGTCATGCCGGGCTTCAGCGGGTAGGCCCCCGGTCGCGCCACGGCGCCCGTCAGGTAAACCAGTTCCGCTTCGGCGACATACAGCGTGTCGCCGGCATCCAGCATGATGTCGGCCGTCTCTCCACGGGCAAGCTCGTCGGTGTTGACCTTCAGTTCCTTGCCGTCGGCGGCGCGGCGGATGGTGATATACTGCGAACCTTCCGGCCGCACCCACCCCGCACGCAGCAGCACGTCGAGCAGGCGGTTCGAACGCTCCAGCGGAACGAGGCCCGGCGCACCGACCTTGCCGGCAACCCGCACATAGCGGCTGTTGTATTCATTGACCTCGACGTTGACGATCGGGTCTTTCAGGAAGTTCCCGGCAACCAGACGCCGGGTGATTTCCTCGGCGAGGGTGATCACCGTCTTGCCCTGGGCCTGCACCTTGCCGACCAGCGGCATGACGATGCTGCCGTCGGGCTTGATGCGGGTCTGCACGTTGAATTCATTCTGGCCATAGACGACGACGGTGATGCTGTCGTTCGGGCCAAGCACATACCCCTGCGACTGGGCGGCCTGCGCCATCGCGGGCGCACTGATCGCCGGCAGAACCAGCAATGCGGCGGCGAAACCGGTCAGGCCTGCCCTCCAGCGGGCCTTGCGAACGGATGTTCCGGAATGTCCCTGCTGCATCATTTCTACTCCGTGATCCCAGATAGCTTCAGGAAAATGCATCTGCTTAGAACGAGGCCCGTGCGGCGAGGCTGACGCTGTTCGCGCTGTAGTTGAAGGATGTCGGGTCCGACGTCCGCCGCTGGTGGCTGTAATCCAGCGAGAAAGCGAGAATCCGGTTCATCCGATAGTCGGCGCCGACGAAATAGCGCCGCGTTCTGGTGTTCCTGACCTCCAGCGTGTCCGGGACGAGGCTGAAGCCATGATACCCCGAATTGGCGAGCGAGAAGCCGCTGGACAGGCTGAGCCGGTCGTTGGCGCGATAGCTGACTGCGCCGTTGACGAACCGGCCGACCGAATAGTTGGCCGCCCCGCCGCCGCCGCCATTGACGCTGCGACCGGTGCTGACCGTCGCCCCGAGGCGCGGCCCGGTGTAGTTCAGGCCCAGATTCCATGTGACGCCCGAGAAGGTGTCGACAAGGCTGTTGCGGGGCTTCACCCAGCTTTTGCCAAGCCCGCCGTTCACATTCAGATTCCGGCCAACCCGATAGCTGACGAATGCGTTGGCGCCATAGATTCGGCTGCCGTTGCGTTCGCCATCGGGAAGAAACTGGCGCACGAACTGATAGTCGCTCCACTGGCCCTGCACGCCGATTTCGCCCCGCCGGCCCAGCGGATAGCCGATGCCGCCGCTTACCCCCTGCGAATTCGAATCCGCAAAGCTGCGATCGATCACGCCGGTCGGGTCGTCGGTGTGGTTCCGGATCGAGCCACGGTTATAATTCAGATTGGCGGAAATGCCTGTCGCCGTGCGGCAGGTGCCGCCGGCCTGAAAGTGCCAGCGTTCCTGCGTCGATGGCACGACATCCTCGAACAGGCTGAACTGCGTGCCGCGCGTGCTGTAGCCGCCACGCACCTGCCCGCCGCAGCGCGCGCCCATCACCCAGTTCAATCCGCCATCGAGCGAAGCCCGGTTGCGATTGAGGATGCCGTTGCGCGCATAGAAATCGCGGCCGACATTGCCCACCAGATACAATTGCTGGCGGCCCAGCGCCCGCCCGGCGCTGAGCGTCAGGCTGGGGCGGAAAATCCAGTCGTCCCTCGATGAAAAGCCCGGACGCAGCGGCGCGCTGCTGTCGCGGCGGGCGACATTGTCGTTGTATTCGCCGACCAGCGATGCAGTCGCGTGAAGCCCGAGGCCGCCCAGCAGTTCGAGCGGCGCAAAGGCAGGCGAATCATCACCATAGACGCGCCACGGGTCGGCGACGGTGCCCTGCGGCGCCGTGCCTTGCGCTGCCGGAGGCACGATCGGCGCGGGGGGTGCAACACCCGGCGGCACGATTTGTGCAACGGCGGGAACTGCGGAAACGATGACCGACAGCATGGCGAACCGCGCCACGCGCGTCGCACCAGTCGCCAATATGGACCCGACTTTGTCGTTACTCACAAGACTGCCCTTCCCCTCACAAACCAGGGCGATCCACAGACCGGACCGACCTCGCATACGGCCGTCACCGGTTTGCGTTAACTTCTTGCCCTTCGCAAGCCTTTGTCCCCGCCATGATGTTTCCGACCGACGGTGAACCAGGCCGTTTGCAACGAGCTGTTCAGACTTCCTCCAATAGACGCAAAAACGGCTCTATGACATTCCCCCCAAAGGCGAAAGATTGTGACCTGTTGCCGTTCTGGACTATGGCAGGCAAAAAGTTAATGGCATTCTGTCTGCAATGCCGCATGAATGGGATCCCGATCAGGGACGAGGATTCGCGGCATGTGCACGGGTCGGAAGCCAGCGTGCCGGGAAGATCGTGCCGGGGCAACGCCCCGACAGGGCCTTTTGCGCTGGGTTTTGCACCCCCGGTCCGGGATGTCCGGTCCGTGGCGGACGATGTAACGGGTGCCGAAGGAAAGATGGAAGGGCTGGCTGCGTGATGATCTTTGGCAGGGACCGCAACGGAAGCGAACAGGGCGGCGACAACCGGATGCCGTGGCGTCGCGGCATGCGCCCCGGGCTGCCGTCCGCTGCGCCCGATGCCGATGCAGGCGCCCTCCCCCGCTTTGCCGTCGCCGCAACCGACGATCTGGGCGATGCCGCGCTTGGCATGAACGAAGGTTCGCCTGCCCGTGCGCGACTGGCGCTTGCCGACGCGCTGTCGGCGTCGCAGCCGGTCACCACCCGCGAGAGATTTGCCGGCAGGCACGATACGCTAGCCAGCCTGATCGCCGCCATCGAGCAGCAGCGCGCCCACGTCGTTCTCTATGGCGAACGCGGTATCGGCAAGACCAGCCTGATCCACGTCTTTGCCGAAACCGCACGCGATGCGCGCTATCTCGTCCTCTATGGAAGCTGCGGCGTCGAAGCCCAGTTCGACGAGATGTTCCGCACGTTCGCGGCCGAAATTCCGCTGCTCTATCATGCGCAGGTATCGCCCACCGCCGACGAGACAGAACATGATCGCAGCTTCGCCAGCCTGCTTGGCGATGGCCCGGTCGATCCGCGCGAACTGGCCGATCTGTTCCAGAAGATCGTCGGCACCCGCGTCATCATCGTCCTCGACGAATATGACCGCGTGGCCGATCCCGCCTTCCGCCGCAACGTCGCCGAACTGATCAAGAACCTGTCCGACCGGGCCGCCCGCGTGCAGCTGGTGCTGACCGGCGTCGCCTCCAACCTCGATGAACTGATCGGCTTCACGCCGTCGATCCGCCGCAACATCGTCGGGCTTGCGGTAGGCCCGATGAGCGAATCAGAACTGGCCGAAATCCTTGCCCGCGCCGAAGAAGCAACCGGCCTGACGTTCGCGCCGTCGGCCCGTTCGCTGATCATCCGCATGTCCGGCGGCTCGCCCTATCTTACCCGCCTGCTGGGCAACCGTGCTGCTGGGCGAACGCTCGACGACCGGCGGCAGGCAGTATCCGAGGCAGACGTCATCGCCGGCACCGAAGCCGTGCTGGCGGAATGGAACGCCGGGCTTCCGCGGCGGGTGCAGGCGCAACTGCAACGCCCTGAAGTGCGAGCTGCCTGGAATGTGCTGATCGCCGCCGCCCGCGCATCGGGCACACCGGATGGCTGGTTCAGCGCCCATGATGTCGGCGCCGAAGCGGCGCTTCCCGATTCCAAGCAGGCCGAACACCTGCTCGACGGCTTTACCGGCGAAATCGACCTGTTCGACCGCGAAGACGGCTCGGACGGACGCGAGCACCGTTACCGGTTCCGCACGCAGGGTGTTGCCCAGTTGCTCGGCCTCTCGGCCGCGCTGGCGCGGGCAGGCCGCTAGAGGATCGCCGCCCCGGTGTCGATCATCGGCCTCCGCCAGCACGGCAAACAGTCTCCGCCGCAGGCGGTCGCCACCGGAGAGCCGCGCGCTTCGGTCATCATTCCGCACCTCAATACGCCGGAAATGCTGGTGAAGTGCCTGCAGGCCGTCGCGGCACAGCGGCTCGATCACGGCTGGTTCGAGATCATCGTAGTCGACAACGGTTCGCGGGTGCCGCTCGACGTGGTGGCGGCGGCGTGGCCGGGCGTGAAGTTCCTGCAGGAGCGCGAACCAGGCCCCGGCCCGGCGCGCAATCTTGGTGTCGCCCATGCGCGCGGGCGGGTGCTGGCCTTCGTCGATGCCGACATCCGGGTCGATCGGCTGTGGCTTCAGCACGGCGTCCGCGCGGTGGAAAAAGACCCCTCGCGCCCCTATGGCGGCGACGTCAGGATCGACTTTGTCGACCCGCGCCGCCCCACCGGCATCGAGGCATTCGAGGCGGTTTTTTCGTTCCGGCAGAAAATGTATATCCGCCGCAAGGGCTTTTCCGGCACCGGCAACCTGATGGTGGAGCGCGATCTGTGGCATCGTGTCGGGCCGTTCGGCGGTATCGGCACCGCCGAGGACCGGGACTGGGGCATGCGCGCTGCCGCGCTGGGCGCCCGCACCCGCTATGTGCCGCGCATGATCGTGTTTCACCCCGCGCGCATGAACATGGACGATGTCGAAAGCCGCTGGGGGCGCATCATCGCACATGATTTCACAAAACACCGCTCGTCGGGGAAACCGATTCTGCTATGGAAACTCAGGGCGTTGGCCGTTCTGGCGTCAGCGCTTGCGCATACGCCGCAACTGCTGTTGTCGTCGCGCGTGCCAACTTTGGGGGCAAGGTTTCGGGGCCTTGCCGTCCTGTTTGAAACACGCTGGTTCAGGTATATGAAAATGCGCAATATTGCGCGCGAAGGACATCTCGAGACGGCCATGCAATGGAACCGGACTTCGTGATGACGCGTACGACACAGGAAGGGAGCAACGCCACCATGGGAAGGGACACGATGGCAGACGCGACCGGCGAAAAGCCCAATGTATCGGGCATGACGCCACCACCGGCCGTAGCCGATGCAACGGCAATGGCTGCCCCGTCGATTGCCGCCAACGCACTCGTCGGCGACACGGCGCCGAGACTGGCTGTCATCATCATCAACTGGAACCGCTGGACCGACACGCTGGAATGTCTGGAATCGCTGATGCGGTCCGACATGCCGGTCAGGATCGTGGTGATCGACAATGCGTCGTCCGACGACTCGCTCAATCGCATCCGCGCCTGGGCTTCCGGCGCCGAAGCATGGGAAACACCCGCCGGGCCGCTGGGGCGGCTGACGCGTCCGGTGCTGCGCAAGCCGATCCCGATCGCCGAAATCACCGACGAGGAAGCGCCGAACGCCCGCCCCGGCCGCGAGCTGCTGACGATCCTGAAATCGTCTGAAAACCGGGGGTTTGCCGGCGGCAACAATCTGGCGATGCAATATGCTCTGAACGATCCCTCGATTGCCTATTGCTGGTGCCTCAACAACGATACCGTGGTCGAGCCTGACGCGCCGCGCGCGCTGGTTTCCCGCATGGACGCCACCCACAAGGTAGGAATGTGCGGCACGCAGGTACGTTTTTATCACCGACCCGGCACTTGGCAGCAACTGAACGGCTCGCGCTTCAAGCTGATCACCGGACAGAGCGCCGGCATCGGCACCAACCAGCCCGTCACCCGCCCGTTCGATCCGAAAAAGGTTGCGCAGGACACGGATTTCGTGCTCGGCGCATCGATCGCGGTCAGCCGCGCCTTCCTCGAAACCATCGGCTATATGGAGGAAAGCTATTTCCTCTATTTCGAGGAAATGGACTGGTCGGTCCGCAATCGCGACCGCTTTGCCATCGCCTTCGCCCACGGGGCTGTGATCTATCACAAGGAAGGCGGCTCGATCGGGTCGTCCGGGAAAAAGGGCCAGCGTTCCGAGACGGCGGAATATTATCTGCTGCGCAGCCGGCTGAAATTCTACCGGCGCAACTTTCCGCTGCTGTGGCCGCTTCAATATCCTCTTGGAATGTGGCAGATTTTCAAGCGACTGCTGCGGCGCCAACCGGCCAAGGCCAAAGCCATGACGAGGGCGTTGCTAGGCATGTCGCGGGGCTGAATACGCCGTGCCGAACACGCAAAAAGAACAACAGACGCAATACTCAGGCAAGGGATATCAATAACATGCGCACACAATCGACCCATTCCTTCCGCGCCCGCTCCCTCCGTTCGGGGGCGCGCCCGATTCTTCTGGTTGCAGCGGCGGCAATTGCGCTCTCGGGGTGCAGCAAGCTTGGCATCGGCAAGGACGACAGCGCGCCGACCGGGCAGGTGGTTGCCAAGCTCGACGGCAAGGAAATCACCCTTCTTGAAGTCAACGCCGAGCTTCAGGGCACCCCGATCCCGCCGACGATGACCCGCCGCGAGGCCGAAAAGCTGGCGCTGGGCAACATCATCACCCGCCGCATGCTGTCGGCGGAATCCGAAACGCGCGAACTGAACAAAAAGCCCGAGTTCATGCTGCAGGAGCGCCGCGCCGACGAGCAGCTTCGGGTGCAGGCGCTTGCCCGCGACATCGCCTCGAAGGTGGTTCCGCCCACGCGCGACGATGCCGACAAGTTCATGCGCGAAAACCCCGACATGTTCGACCAGCGCAAATTCTTCATCATGGATCAGATCCAGTTCCTGCGGCCGGACAATCTGGCCCAGCTCGACCTCGAGAGCGCCAAGACGATGGCCGAGGTCGAGGCCGTTCTGAAGGCTAACAACATCCAGTATCGCCGTCAGCCTGCATCGCTCGATGCGCTGGGGGCCAATCCCGATTTCGTCAGCCAGGTGACCAAGCTGATGGCCAAGGATCCGAACGAGCTGTTCATGTTCGCAAGCCAGCCGCCGGGCGCGCCTGCCCCGGTTGTGCTGGTAAACCAGGTCAAGGAAGCCCGCGTGCAGCCCTTCACCGGCGACAAGGCGCGTGAATATGCAACCAACTTCCTGCGCAACCAGCGGGTGCAAGCCGCGCTGAAGGCCGAAGTCGATAAACTGCAGAAAGCGCAGAAGGAACGCGTCGTCTATCAGAAGGGCTGGGAAGCGACGCCGCAAAAGGTGCAGGTGAACGCCAAATCCGCCGACGGCAAGGCGCCCGCCGCCGGCAAGGTGACGGCCGCTCCGGGTCAGCCCGAACTTCCGGGCGGCGCCGAAGACCTGAAGGCAGCCCATGATGCTGCCCCCGCCGCTCCTCCGGCGCCCGCCAAGGGCTGACGCCAGACAAGAAGAAGCGCGATGGCAGAGAGCGGCGCATCCCGAATGCCGGTCTCTGCCGTCACGAACATCACGGCGATGAACGGGACAAGATGAAGCGGAAGCTTGCGATTGGGCTGCTGTGGCACAGCGACAGCAGCGGCAACCTCGGTGTCGGGGCGCTGACGGTTGGACATATGGCGCTGATCGAGCAGGCAGCGGCGCGCGCCGACGTGGATACTGAACTCCACCTGTTCCGCCCCGGCGAACGGCTGCCGAGCTATGTCCGCGATGGATTCGCCAGCCGGCACGACATCAATGGCCGCTTCATGGTTTCACCCGGCGGCTATTGGGCGGCGCTGAAGCCGCTGGATATCATGCTGGATATCGGCGCTGGCGACAGTTTCGCCGACATCTACCCCGACAAGCGGTTCGCCTACATCACCGCCACCAAGGAAATGTGCCTGCTGCGCGGCGTGCCGCTGGTGCTGGCGCCGCAGACGATCGGGCCGTTCAGCCGGCAGCCGCACAGCGCCCTCGCCGGGCACCTGATGAAACGCGCGCGCGCCGTATTCGCCCGCGACCCCATGAGCCTGGACGCGATCCACCGGCTGGCGCCGGGCGCGAACGCAATGCTGGCGATCGACGTTGCTTTCGCCCTTCCGCACTCCGCCGCCCAACGCGGCCCCGGCGTCCGGGCAGGGGTCAATGTTTCGGGCCTGCTGTATTCCGGGGGCTATGGCGGCGGCAACGATTACGGGCTGACCGTCGATTACCGGGCGTTCACTTCACGCCTGATCGAGGGGCTGCTTGCCCGTGGCGCCAGGGTGGAACTGATCCCGCACGTCGCCAGCACGATCGCGCGCGACGACGACGCCAGCGCCTGCGCCGAGGTCCACCGGCTCTATCCGGAAACCGTCGTCGTCCAGCCGTTTTCCTCGCCGTCGGACGCTAAATCCCACATCTCGGGGCTGGATTTCCTGGTCGCGGGGCGGATGCATGCATCGATTGCGGCCTGGTCGGCGGGCGTTCCCGTGGTGCCGGTTTCCTATAGCCGCAAGTTCGAGGGGCTATACTGCGCGCTCGGCTATCCGTGGCTCATCCCTGCCAAGGGGCTTTCAACCGACGAAGCCGTCGCCCGCACACTCGACGCCTTTGACCGGCGCAGCGAACTGGCTGTCTCGATCGAACAGGGGCGCCCCGTGGTCGAAGCCGGGCTGGAAACCTATGTGGGCTATCTTGCGCGGCTGTTCGGCGAACTGGCCCGATGAACAACCGGCTGCCGCCGACGCTGGAACGCGTATTGAAGGGCAATTCCTGTGCAGGCTGCGGGCTGTGTGCGGGGATCGATCCGGCGATCGGCATCGAGCGCGATGCTAAGGGCTGGAAGCGCCCGGTCGCACGCGGCGCCCCGGCGCCCGGAACCGATGCGCTGCTGGCGCAAATCTGCCCCGGCGCCACGGTTTCCCCCTGGACCCTGAGTGACGCGCCGAACACCCACCCGCTGTGGGGACCGCATGTGCGGGTGCTGACCGGCTACTCGACCGACGCCGAACTCAGGCACAATGCATCGTCGGGCGGGGCGCTTTCGGCGCTCGCCTTGCATCTGTTGAAAACCGGCGAAGTAAGCCGGGTGCTGCATGTCGGCATGGACCCTGAACGCCCGCTGGAAACGCGGATCACGCGATCGGCCGACCGGGGCGCCATTCTGGGCGCCGCCGGTTCGCGCTATGCGCCTGCTTCTCCTCTTGAAACCCTGTCCGCCGAGCTGGAAACGCCCGGCACCATGCTGTTCATCGGAAAACCCTGCGACGTGGGCGCCTTGCGGCAACTGATGCAGGCCGACCCGGCAATCGCCGCGCGCTTCCCCTATCTGCTGTCGTTCTTCTGCGCCGCCACCCCCAGCCAGGACGGCACCGACAGGATCGTTCGCCGGCTGGGCTTCGAGCCGGGCGAAGTGTCGGCATTCCGCTATCGCGGCGACGGCTGGCCCGGATATGCCTCGGCAACCACGGCCGACGGCCGCAGCGCCCGCCTCAGCTACGCCGACAGTTGGGGCGACATCCTGTCGAAGGAAGTGCAGTTCCGTTGCAAGATCTGCCCGGATGGGGTGGGCGGAGCAGCCGATGTCGCCGCAGCAGACGCCTGGTATGGCGGCGAAAGCGGCTACCCGAGCTTTGACGAAGCCGATGGCCGTTCGCTGATCATCACACGCACCAGCCATGGCGATGCATTGCTGTCTGCCGCCGAGGCCGCAGGCGCCCTGACCACCAGTCCGCTGGCGATTGCAGAAATCCTGTTGATGCAGCCTTCGCAAGCGTCGCGAAAGCGACTACTGGCATCGCGGCTGGCAGCCATGGCCGCGACGCTGATGCCAAGGCCCGGAATGCACGGCCTGCAACTGGCCGAAGCCCGCCGCAGCGTTGCGCTGCGCGCCGAACTGAAATCCCTTCTCGGCACGATCCGCCGCATCATGACCAGACGTTTCTAGGAGCAGGAAATGGCAAAGCGCAAAGGCATCATCCTGGCCGGCGGTTCGGGAACGCGGCTCTATCCGCTGACGAAGCCCGTCTCGAAGCAGTTGATGCCGGTCTATGACAAGCCGATGATCTATTATCCGCTGTCGGTGCTGATGCTGGCAGGCATCCGCGAAATCCTGATCATCACCACACCCGCCGATTCCGCCGCCTTTCAGGCGCTGCTGGGCGACGGCAGCCAATGGGGCCTGCACCTGCAATATGCCGTGCAGCCCGAACCCAAGGGGCTGGCGCAGGCCTATCAGATCGGCGCGAAATTCATCGATGGCGGGCCTTCCGCACTGATCCTTGGCGACAACATCTTCTATGGCCACGGCCTGCCCGACCTGCTCCGCCATGCCGACGCCCGCGAGGATGGCGCAACCGTCTTCGGCTATTGGGTGAACGACCCGGCTGCCTATGGCGTGGTATCGTTCGATGCCGCCGGCCGTGCCGAAACGATCGAGGAAAAGCCCGCCAGGCCGAAAAGCAATTTCGCCGTCACCGGGCTGTATTTCTACGATGGCCGGGCCAGCGAATATGCCGACTGCATCAGCCCGTCGGCACGCGGAGAGCTGGAAATCACCGACCTGAACCGCCTTTACCTCGAAGCGGGCAACCTGAACGTCGAGTTGATGGGACGCGGTTTCGCGTGGCTCGACACCGGCACCCACTCCAGCCTTCTCGACGCTGCGCTCTATGTGCGGATCGTCGAGGAGCGGCAGGGGTTGAAAATTTCCTGCCCCGAGGAAATCGCATGGCGCCTTGGCTTCATTGATGACGAAGGCCTGAAACGCGTGGCGGAACCGTTACGGAAATCCGGCTATGGCGAATATCTGCTGTCGCAACTGGAGCGCCGGGCATGAACGTCGAACCGCTGGCCATCCCGGATGTGAAGCTGATCACCCCGCGCGCCTTTGGCGACGATCGCGGCTTCTTTCTGGAAAGCTTCAATGCCCGCGTGTTCGCAGAGGCCGGCCTGCCGACCGAATGGCTGCAGGACAACCACAGCCGATCGGTGCGCGGGGTCCTGCGCGGCCTTCATTACCAACTGGTCGAGCCGCAGGGCAAACTGGTTCGGGTCACGCGGGGCGCGGTGTTCGATGTGGCGGTCGATATCCGCCGCTCCTCGCCCAGCTTCGGCAAGTGGGTGGGCGCCGAACTGAACGACCGGAACTTCCGGATGCTGTATGTGCCGCCCGGCTTTGCGCACGGTTTCGTCGTCCTCTCGGAGGTGGCCGATTTCTGCTACAAATGCACCACGATGTGGCACCAGCCGTCTGACCGGTCGCTGCGGTTCGACGATCCGGCTATCGGCATCGAATGGCCCCTGGATGGGATCGGTGCGCCGCAGCTTGCCGCAAAGGATGCCGCCGCACCGTTGCTGGCTGAAGCCGAGGTGTTCGCATGAAGGTGCTGATCGCGGGCGCTGCGGGCCAGCTTGGACGCGCGCTCGTGGCGACGGCGCCGGCGGGCGCCGAAGTGCTGGCGCTGCCGCGCGATGGCTTTGATATCCGTGATGCCGAAAACGTCGGGCGGCTGCTCGGCGCGGCGCGGCCGGATCTGGTGGTGAACGCCGCCGCCTACACGGCTGTCGACAAGGCCGAAAGCGATCGCGACGCAGCCTTTGCGGTGAATGCAACGGCAGCCGGCAGGCTGGCGCAGGCGGCAGCCGACGCCGGCGCCAGGTTCGTCCATGTCTCGACCGATTTCGTGTTCGATGGCGAAAGCTCGGCCCACTATCGGCCGGAAAGCCGCCCTGCCCCGCTAAGCGTCTATGGCGAAAGCAAATTGTTGGGCGAACAACTGGTTGCCGCAGCCCACCCGGGCGCGCTCATCCTGCGTACGGCATGGGTGTATGCTGCGACCGGCGGCAATTTCGTCCGCACCATGCTTCGCCTCATGCGCGAACGGCCGGAAATCCGGGTGGTTGCCGATCAGGTTGGCACACCCACCCATGCGGCTGGCCTTGCGCGGGCGATCTGGGCGCTCGATGGCGCGCGCCTGCACGGCATCCACCACTGGACGGACGCCGGCGTCGCCAGTTGGTATGACTTTGCAGTCGCCATCCGCGACGAGGCACTGGCAATCGGCCTGCTCGATGCCCATGTGCCCGTTGTGCCGATCCGCACCTGCGACTATCCGACGCCAGCGCGGCGGCCGCGCATGAGCCTGTTGGACAAGACGTCGGCTTGGGCGGTAACGGGGCCGGCGGCGCACTGGCGCGACGAACTTCGCGCGGCGCTCGCGCAGATGAAGGAACTGGATTGATGGCATCGCTTCTGGTCACGGGGGGCGCCGGTTTCATCGGCTCGAACTTCGTGGCGCACTGGACCGCTACCCACCCCGAAGACCGGGTCACGGTGCTGGACCTGCTTACCTATGCCGGCAACGCCGCCAACCTATCTGGGCAGCGCGCAGAACTGGTGGTGGGCGACATCCGCGACGAGGCGCTTGTGCTGGACCTGATCCGCACGCGCGGCGTCGACACCATCGTCCACTTCGCGGCGGAAAGCCACGTCGACCGCTCGATCCTCGGGCCGGATGCGTTCATCGAAACCAACGTGATCGGCACCCACACGCTGCTGAAGGCCGCGCGCGCAGCCTTCGTCGACGGCAAGCGGCCGCACCGCTTCCACCACGTCTCCACCGACGAGGTATATGGCACGCTAGGCCCTGCCGATCCGGCGTTCCGGGAAGACACCCCCTATGCGCCCAACTCGCCCTATTCGGCGTCGAAGGCAGCGTCGGACCACCTGGTCCGCGCCTATCACCACACCTACGGCCTCGTCACCACCACCTCCAATTGCTCGAACAACTATGGTCCGTTCCATTTCCCCGAAAAGCTGATCCCGCTGTTCATCCTGAATGCGCTGCACGGCAGGCCGCTTCCCATCTATGGAGACGGCCAGCAGGTGCGCGACTGGCTGCACGTCGAGGATCATTGCCGGGGAATCGCCGCCGTGATCCAGCATGGGCGACCGGGGGAAACCTACAACATCGGCGGCGGCGCCGAACTGGCGAACCTTGCGGTGATCGATACGCTGTGTGCCGAAGTGGATCGCCTGTTCGCAGCCGACCCGTCGCTTGCGGCGCGCTTCCCCGATGCACCGGCCGCAAGCGGCACTGCTTCCGCAACGCTCAAGACCTTCGTCACCGACAGGCCCGGCCATGACCGGCGCTATGCGATCGATTGCTCGAAGGCGCGCAACGAACTGGGCTATGCGCCCACGCACAGCTTCGAGACCGGCCTTTCCCAGACCGTGCGCTGGTATCTCGACAACGAAAACTGGTGGCAGAGCATCCTCAGCGGCAGTTACCGCGACTGGGTCGAAACCAATTACGGCGACCGCCAGACAGCCACGCAATGAAACTCGACCCCCGTCTGTCCCGGCTGATCGGCTGGGTGCGCGTGCACCACACATGGCTGACGACGCTGCTGATGGCCGTCGTGCTGACGATTGCCGGGCTGGCGCTGAAGGAAATCCTGAAGGAAGTCAGCCTCGCCGACATCCAGACTGCGTTCGGCCGCATCACGCCGCACCAGATCCTGTTGGCGATCGCGCTGACCGCGCTGTCCTATTTCGTGCTCAGTTTCTACGACGTGCTTGGCCTGCATGCGATCCACAAGCCACAGCCATACTGGCGCGCACTTCTGGGCAGTTTCACCGCCTATAATCTAAGCCACAATCTGGGCTTTGCGCCGATCACCGGCGCCGCTGCACGCTGGCGCGCCTATCACGGCACCAACATCGACGCCGGAGACATCGCCCGCATCGTCGTCATCGCCGGTGTGACCTTCTGGCTGGGCATCTTCCTGTTGCTGGGCATTTTTCTGGTCGCGTTTCCGGGCGCGCTGCGGGTTCATGACGCCACCATGTCCTACCGCATGCAGGTGGTGATCGGCGCGTCCATTCTTGCCGGCATTCTTGGGTATCTGGTCGCGTGTGCGCGCCAGTCCGGCCCGCTGAACATCCTTGGGTGGACGCTTCCCGTGCCGACGCTGCGGCAGGCGCTGATCCAGTTTGCACTGGCCGCAACCGACATCGCCATCGCCAGCGCTGCGCTGCTGGTGCTGCTGCCGCCCGAGGCATGGCATCATTATCCCGATTTTCTGGTCGCCTATGTGGTGGCGGTCGTCGTCGCGCTGCTGGCGCATGCGCCGGGCGGAATCGGCGTATTCGAGACGGTGATCCTCGTCACGCTGCCCGAAGTCGACAAGCCGTCGCTGGTTTCGGCGCTGATCCTGTACCGGATGATCTATTACTGGGGCCCGCTGCTGCTGGCGATTTCGCTGATGGGCATCAACGAACTGCGGATGCTGCGCCATCGCCGGGCCGTTCAGGGTCCAGCAAGGGACACGCGGATAGTGGGTTCAGACACCCTCTGACCCCTCGGTCGGAACCCACCGGCGCCTTAGGGCACCGGCAGATCCGACCACAAGGCGCAGGCTTCCCCCAGCCTGCGCCTTTTTCCTTTTTCACAGAATGGGCGCGCAGGCTTCCCCCAGCCTGCGCCTTTTTCCTTTTTCACAGAATGGGCGCACAGGCTTCCCCCAGCCTGCGCCTTTTTCCTTTTTCACGGGAAGCCGGCCGTCAGCGGACGTCGAACCCGGTCACCTTCGAGCCGGTCGCGCGGCAATCCATGGTCAGCGTCCGGCTCTGGTCCGGCCAGGTGCCGTGCACCTGCCCGATGATGAGCCAGCCATTGCCCGAGCGCTCTACCTGGTCGATGCGCTCAAGCTTGACCGCGGTGCCGCCGCTCGCGCCGATCTGGCGCCCGGCCTCCTTCATGCAGGCCTCGGCCGAAACGCGCGCATCGCCTGGGAACTGGCGGTAGTCGGCCGAAACATTCGCCGACTGCGAAGATCCGCCCGCAGACTTGCTGCCACCCTTGCCGGAGGACGCCAATATGGCCGCAAGCACACCGGCAATCGCCAGACCGCCGATGATGGCGCCGGTGCTCGGGCCGCCGCCATGCTCGGCGCCCGAACTGTTGTCGCCGACGACATTGCCATAGCCATAGCCGAATCGGGCCTGGCAGCCGCGCGAAACCCAGATGCGGTTTTGATCATAGCCCCAGCTATAGCCACGCGTGCAACTCGATCCCGAAAACTGGCGCAGCAGCTCGACGCGGTTTTGCGTATAGACCGGACAGTTCTGCTGGCGGTTCTGTTCCGACCGGCATTCTAGCTGCCCGGCAAACCCGCTGTTGCTACCCCAGCCGCTGTTATTGTCGCCCCAGCCATCGCCGCCGATGGTGCCGTAACCGAACCGCGCCTGACAGCCGTTGCGCACTTCGATCGTGTTGGCGGTATAGCGCCAGGTCCGCCCCTCGATGCACGGGGAACTGCTGTATTGTTGCAGCAGCACCACCCGGTTGCCGGTCTGCACGCGGCACACCTGCTCGCGATTGTTATAGCTGCGGCACGTCTTTTCGCCGGCGAAATTGCCATTATCGTTCCAGCCGTTGCCCCACTGGCCCTGCGCCAGGGCAGGCATCGGCGCCAACTGCGCCGCCACCATTGCAACGGCCACGCCAGCGCCAAGGAAACTGTTCCGTTCGTACATGACATCCCCCGAACATCATGGTTACTGCGCCGAATATTTGTCAAAAGCCCTGTTCTGTCGAGCAAAATTTGCCGGTCGCCACCTTCTCTGCCGCGCAAGGTTGAGGCGCGCCGCGCATCCCGCTAACGAAGCGCCGAAGACAATCTGGCGCAGCAGCCGGGAGAGATGATTTTGGACGTATTTCAGCGGTTCGAGGCAGTGGTCGCCGACCAGATCGCAGCACTGGTGGCCGATGGCACCATCCCGGCCGAGGCGGCATCCGCCGCGATCGTGCTGGAATCCCCGCGCGACACCAGCCACGGCGATCTCGCCACCAACGCCGCACTGGCGCTGGCAAAGGCGGCGCGCACCAATCCGCGCGAACTTGCAACGCGCATCAGCATGGCGCTCGCCCGCCACCCTGACATTGCATCTGCCGAAGTGGCCGGGCCGGGCTTCATCAACCTGACGCTGGAAGAATCCGTCTGGCGCGACGAGGTCAACCGTATCCGCGCGGCAGGCGCCGATTATGGCCGTGGCGAACCACGCCACGAAGCGCTTCCGGTGAATGTGGAATATGTATCGGCAAACCCCACCGGGCCGATGCACATGGGCCATTGTCGCGGCGCAGTCGTCGGCGATGCGCTCGCAAGCCTGCTGGCGTTTTCCGGACACGACGTGGTGCGCGAATATTATGTGAACGACGCAGGCGGACAGGTCGATGTCCTCGCCCGGTCGGCGCATCTTCGCTATCGGGAAGCGCTGGGCGAAGAAATCGGCGACATCCCCGAAGGGCTTTATCCGGGCGATTATCTGCAACCCATCGGCAAGATCCTTGCAGCCGAATATGGCGACCGCTTCGCCAGCGCCCCGGAATCCGAATGGCTGTCGTTGTTCCGCAGCCGTGCGGTCGCCGCCATGATGGACATGATCCGCTCGGATCTGGCGCTGCTTGGCATCCACCACGACATCTTCTCGTCGGAAGCGCAGTTGCTGGCGTCGGGCGCGCCGCAGCAGGCCGAAGCCGACCTGCGCCGCCGCGACCTCGTCTATGACGGCACGCTGCCCCCGCCCAAAGGCGACACCCCCGAGGACTGGGAGCCGGTCGAACTGCCGCTGTTCCGTTCGACCCTCTATGGCGATGACATCGATCGCCCGATCCGCAAATCGAACGGACAATGGACCTATTTCGGCAACGACATGGCCTATCATGCCGAAAAGGCGCGACGGTCGTCGGCGCTCGTCAATATCTGGGGCGCCGACCACGCCGGCACCGTGAAGCGCATCGAAGCGGCGGTCGACGCGCTGACCCATGGCGAAAAGCGGCTGGATGTGAAGCTGGTGCAGATGGTGCGCCTGTTCCGTGGCGGTGAGCCGGTGAAAATGTCGAAGCGGGCGGGCAATTTCGTCACGCTCGCCGATGTGGTGCGCGAAGTCGGCCGCGATGTCGTGCGGTTCATGATGCTGACCAAGCGCCCTGAAGCCATGCTGGACTTCGATTTCGCCCATGTGGTCGAGCAGTCGCGCGAAAACCCCGTGTTTTACGTGCATTACGCCCATGCCCGCATAGCTTCGGTCAGGCGCAAAGCCGAAGCACTGCCGCTGCCGCAACCGGACCTCGCATTGCTTGACGGCGCCGAGCTCGCGCTTGCAAAACTGGCGGGGCAATGGCCGCGCGTGGTGCGGCAGGCCGCCGCTGCGCGCGAACCGCACCGGATCGCCTTCTACCTTGCCGATCTTGCGGGTGCGTTCCACAGCCTGTGGAATCGCGGCAACGACGACCCCGTCTTCCGCCTCGTGCGCGAAGACGACCTGCCGCTGACTGCAGCCCGGCTGGCTCTGGCGGGCGCGATCGCACAGGTGATCCGCACCGCTCTTTCGGTGATGGGTGTGACCGCCGCCGAGGAACTGCGCTGATGGCGAGAGGCCCGTCGCCCAGAGACGACGCAGCGCGCAGGCGCAGCGACCGCGACGGCAGGGCGCCTTCGCAGCAATGGCGCGACGACGACAACGCGCCGTGGCTCGACGAGGCCGAGGAAGACGATGGCCCCGTGCACACGCTGATCGGCAGACGCACGCTGTTTGCGCTGCTGTTTCTGGCCGGTGTGCTGACTGTCGGGATCGTGGTTGGCATCATGCTGGTGTCGCGCCGCGAAGCAACGCCGATCGACGTGCCGGCGGTTGGCGAACCGGTGCCGGTACTGGCATCGCCCGGCCCGTGGAAGGTGCGCCCCACCGGCCCCGGCACCGACGGTGTCCCGGTCGAGGGGCAGGGGCAGGTATTGTTCGGCACCGGCGACGGCCGCGAGACCGACGCGCAGATTTCGCTGGACGCGATGCCCGAAGCGCCGCTTCCAAGGCCCGGACAACAGATCGTCGATGAAGGCGCCCCGGTGATCACGCAGGTGCCAGCGAACGCGCCGCCTGCCCTGCCGCCAGCCGCCACGGCGGCGCCTGCGCCCGTGCCAGTAGCGCGCGCGCCGCTGCCCCGCTCGACGGACACGCTGGTCCCGCGCGAGGCCAACGCAAAACCCGCAGCCCCGAAGGTGGCACCCGCCCCGCCGCCCGCACCCCGCGCAACCGCCGGCTCCGGCCAGGTGCTGCAACTCGGCGCGTTCTCCAGCGAATCTAAGGCCCGGGCTGTGTTCAAGGATCTGTCGGCCCGATACGGCTATCTGCAAGGCCTTGAGCCGATGATCGTGCCAGTGCTCAGCGACGGCCGCACGCTCTATCGGCTTCGCAGCACCGCCGCATCGGCGTCCGCCGCCAGAGATATCTGCGCCCGCCTGCGCGTCGCCGGAGAGGCGTGCTCAGTCGTCGACTGAAACGCTGTAGCAGCCTTCCCCGGCAGCCCCGAGCAGCCACCCACGCT